>DATCJM010000259.1:0-5333 GCA_036562805.1 Sphingomicrobium sp. | reverse complement strand
GCCGCGAACAGGTCACCCGCGCCGGTCGTGTCGACGAGGGACTGGATCGGCTCGGCAGGCACGGAGACCTTGCGGCCAGCCGACAAAGCGAAGGCCCCCTTCTCGCTCTGAGTGACGACGACCGTCGGCACCTCGGCAGCTACAGCTAGGGCCGCTGCCTCGGCACTCTCGTGCTCCGCGAGGCTCATCATTTCGGCCTCGTTGCCGAACAGGATGTCGATGCGGCCTTCGCCGAGCAGGTCCCACAGACCGGCGCGATGGCGGTCGACGACGAAGCTGTCGGACAAAGTGAAGGCGACCTTGGTTCCGGCGTCCCGCGCCGCGTCCATCGCCTTGATCATTGCCTGGCGCGGCTCTTCGGGATCCCACAGATAGCCTTCGAGGTAGAGGATCTTCGCAGCCGCCACCTGGGCGGGGTCGACCGCGCCGGGGCCGAGCTTCTGCGCCGCGCCGAGGAAGGTGTTCATCGTTCGCTGCGCGTCGCCGGTCACCAGGATCAGGCAGCGAGCTGTCGCCCCGACGTCGCTGCGCAGCGGGGTTCCGAACTCGATGCCGAGGCTTCGGATGTCATGCGCGAAGATCGCACCGAGCTGGTCGTCCGCGAGCTGGCCGATAAAGCCGGACTTGAGACCCAGCGACGCGACTCCGGCAACGGTGTTCGCAGCCGAACCGCCGCTGAGCTCCCGCCCGGGACCCATGGCGCCATAGAGGCGGTTGGCCTCCACCTCGTCGATCAGCCGCATGCCGCCTTTGTGCATGCCCTCGCGCGCGATGAAGCCGTCGTCGGCGTCGGCAATCACGTCGACGATCGCATTGCCGATCGCGAGCACGTCGAGGGGGCGGTTGGTCATGAAATCTCCGGCTTGGCAGGGAAGCGGCGCGCCTAGCCGCGCATCCGTGCAGCCGCAACCTTGCGTCCGGAACGCGGCGGGGGCATCGTTGCGGAATGCGGCGCTTGCTCGTCATTTCGATCCTGTTCCTCGCCGGCTGCGCGACGCGGCCTGAACAGCCCGTTCCGGAGGTTCCTCAACAGCCGGCTCCAGGCCAGCCGGGGGTGACTCGCCTCGTCGGCCTCAGCACTTCCGAGCTGGTCGGTCACTTCGGCGCGCCGGCGCTGCAGGTGCGCGAAGGGACGAGCCTCAAGCTCCAGTTCCGCGGACGCAATTGCGTTCTCGACGCCTATCTCTATCCGAACCCGAGCGGCGTGCTTCGCGTGACTCACGTCGATACTCGCGCCACCTCGGGCGCGGACACCGATCAGGCGTCCTGCATCTCCGCGCTCGAATATCCGAGCTGAGCAAGCGCCCAAGCGGCAGCTTCCGCGATCACCGGGTCATCGTCGTGCAGGTGGGCCTGGACTGACGGAACCAGTAGTGGATCATCGCTATTTCCCGCGGCGATCAGGCAATTACGGATCATCCGCTTCACGCCGATGCGCTTGATCGGCGAGCCGGCGAACATCTCCCGGAAGGAAGCGTCGTCGAGCGCGAGCAGGTCTGCGAGGCGCGGCGCCGCGAGCTCCGCGCGTGGGAGAAAAGCCCTGTTGGCCGCCGCTGCTTCGGCGAAACTGTTCCACGGGCAGACGGCGAGGCAATCGTCGCAGCCGTAGATGCGGTTTCCGATCGCGCCGCGGAATCGTTCGGGGATCGGCCCCTGATGCTCGATCGTCAGATAGGAGATGCAGCGCCGCGCATCGATCCGGTGCGGTCCGTCAAAGGCGTTCGTCGGGCACGCGTCGAGGCAGCGCGTGCAGGAGCCGCAATGCCGCCCTTGCGCCGCCGGAACATCGGCCACGAGATCGAGGCTGGTGAGGATGACGCCGAGAAACAGCCAGCTGCCATGGTCGCGGCTGACCAGGTTCGTGTGCTTCCCCTGCCAGCCGATGCCGGCAGCCTGCGACAAAGGCTTCTCCATCACCGGCGCGGTGTCGACGAAAACCTTCAGCTCGCCGCCGGCTTCCTCGACGAGCCAGCGGGCAAGCGCCTTCAGGGCCTTCTTGACCGTCTTGTGATAGTCGCCGCCCTGGGCATAAACGGAGATCCGGCCGAGGTCCGGCCGCTCCGCTAGCGCGAGCGGATCGGATGAAGGCGCGTAGCTCATTCCAAGCGCGATGGCGGACTTTGCGTCGGGCCATAGCGCGAGCGGCGACACGCGATGATGGGCGCGCGTCTCCATCCACTCCATGCTTCCGTGATGGCCGGCCTCGAGCCAGTCGCTGATTTCGACGCCTGCGGCGTTCGCGGCATCGGCGCGCGCGAACCCGCACGCGACGAAGCCAAGCTCCGCCGCCTTCGCTCTTATTGCTTCCTCAAGGCTTTGGCCCATATGCACGGACCTGACGTACACCGTTCGGCCTAAGCTTGTCGAAGGCCCGGCTTTGAATTCTTTAGGAAAAACAGTGCTTCGGCAGGTTCAGCACGAACGGACAGATCAGGCGGCTGCGGTCGAAGCGGACAATCTGGTCAAGGATTTCGCCGAGACGCGCGCCGTGGACGGCGTGAGCCTCTCGGTCCCGGCCGGCTCGATCTACGGGTTGCTTGGCCCCAACGGCGCGGGCAAGACCACCACGCTGAGAATGCTGATCGGGATCATCGATCCGTCGAGCGGCACCCGGCGGGTGCTTGGCCGCGAGCGCCCGCTCGATGCGGCGGCCGAGGTCGGCTATTTGCCGGAGGAGCGCGGTCTTTACCCGGCGATGCATGCACGCGACGCGATTGCATTCATGGGCGCCTTGCGCGGTCTGCCGCTCAACGAGGGACGGCGCCGCGCGGACCAGCTTCTCCAGGAGAATAATCTCGGCGAGTGGGCGAAGAAGCCGATCCGCGCGCTGTCGAAAGGCATGGCGCAGACGGTCCAGCTCCTCGGCACCATCGTCCATCGCCCCAGGCTGATCGTCCTCGACGAGCCGTTCGCGGGCCTCGACGCGATCAACCAGGGCCGGCTCGAAGACCTGATCCGCAACGAGACGCGCAATGGCATGACGGTGATCTTCTCCACCCACGTCATCGCGCATGCCGAACGCCTGTGCGAGCGGGTGGCCATCATCGCCAAGGGCAAGGTCGCGTTCGACGGCAGGGTCGACGAAGCGCGGTCGCAGCTGCGCCCGATCGTCCGGCTGCGCACGCGTGCGGCGGATGGTGACTGGCGCTCGGCGATACCGGCCAGCGCGCGTCGCGAGGGCGACGAATGGGTGTTCGAGTTGCCCGAAGCCGGCCCCGAGCCGCTGCTGAGAGCGCTGCTGGATGGCGGTGCGGGGATCGAGACGCTCGCGATCGAGCGCCCCGGCCTCCACGACGCGTTCGTCGCAATCGCCGGCAACAAGGCGGCCGCCGAGATGGGACGGGACAAAGTCCAATGATGCGCTTCCTTCGATCGAGCTTCGTCATTGCGAGGCGCGATTTCAGCGCCACCGTCCTCTCGAAGGCGTTCATCTTCTTCCTTCTCGGCCCGCTCTTCCCGCTGCTGCTCGGCGGCGTGTTCGGCGGGATCGGCGCACGGGTCGCGACGCAGACAGCGAAGCCCGTCATCGCGGTCCTGTGGAACAAGGGCGATTTCGACCGGCTGTCGGGTGCCAGAGACGATCTTGCCGAGGCTCTCGCGGATGGGTCGGTCGCCACACTGGTCTATCATGCGCCCGAGCCGGATCTGCCGGCGCAGCAGCACCGACTGCTCATGAGCCAGAATCCGCCGGTCCGCGCCGTTCTGACGGGGAGTCTGGCGCACCCGCAGCTCGTCGGAAATGCCGGCGACCCGGCGACGATGGGTCAGCTGAGGCTGATTATCGCCAATGCACGCGCGCCAGAGTCGAGCACGCCGAGGATCGCCATCACGAATGTGAAGACCGCCTCGGGTTCGCTCGTGCAGGACCGCGCAGTCACCGCCCAGATCGGCGAGATGCTGCTCTTCTTTTTCACGATCCTCCTCTCCGGCATGCTGCTCAGCCAGCTGATCGAGGAGAAGTCGAACAAGATCATCGAGGTCATCGCGGCCGCGGTCCCGATCGATGCGATGTTCGTCGGCAAGCTGTTTGCGATGTTGGCCGCGTCCGTGGTCGGGATTCTGGTCTGGATCACGGCGGGCGCGCTGCTCGTGCAGCTCGTCAAGCACGGTGGCGTTGCGACATTGCCCTCGCCGGCGGTCGGGTGGCCGACGTTCCTGACGCTCGGCGTCGTCTATTTCGCGATGAACTACCTGCTGCTCGGCTCGGCATTCCTCACCATCGGCGCGCAGGCGTCCACGGTCCGCGAGGTGCAGACCATGTCCATGCCCGTGACGTTCGCACAGGTGATCATCTTCGGCTTCGCATCGACGGCCATCGGCAATCCGGATTCGCCCACGGCGCTGGCCGCGGCGATCTTTCCGCTGTCCTCGCCGATGGCGATGCTCGCCCGCGCAGCCCAGGAGCCGGAGCTTTGGCCGCACGTCGCCGCGCTTGCCTGGCAGATATTGTGGGTCGCGCTGATCCTGCGCGTCGGGTCCCAGCTGTTCCGCAAGACGGTTCTCAAATCCGGGCCGCGGTCCAAGTGGTGGCGAAGGGCAGGGAAGGCAGCAGTGGCGGTTAGCCACGTCGACGCCTAGCCGATCGCTTCGCGCGCCATTTCCGTCAGCTTGGCCATCAGCGCCCGGTGCGGGAACGGGCCATGACTGATCCGCGCCACACCAGCGTTCGCCCACTCGCTCTTTGGCGGCGAGCCCGGGAAGGCAATGACGTTGAGCGGCAGCGGTACACCTTCGACGACGCGAGCAATCTGCCGAGCATCGGCAAGGCGCGGCACGAAGAAGCCGCTTGCGCCCGCATCGGCGAACGCTTTTCCGCGCTCGACGACCTGGTCGACCAGCGCGTCATCATAAGTCTGGGTCTTGAGGAACAGGTCCGTGCGCGCATTGATATAAAAATCGTCGCCGACCGCGCGGCGAATCGCGGCGATACGTCGCACTTGCAGATCAACGGGGTGAAGCCCTTCCCCGCCGATGACCTGGTCTTCGAAATTGCAGCCCACGGCACCCGTTTGCTTTACCCGCGCGACATTCTCGCCGCCCTGTTCGGGATCGGTCGAGTAGGCGCCCTCAAAATCGACGGTCAGCGGAACTTCGACCGCCCGAACGATTCGCCCGACATTCGCCAAGGCGAAATCGAGCGGGACGTTCTGGCCGTCGGGCCAGCCGTTCGCGTCGGCCACCGGATGGCTTCCCGTCGCCAGCGCTTTAGCTCCGGCGACTACGACGGCCAGCGCGCTGCCCACGTCCCAGATGTTGTAGAGAGTGACGGGGTCGCCGGGCACGTGAAGCGCGGCGAAAATGTCGAACTTGCTGGCCATGGGACGGGCCTAGGT
>DATCJM010000232.1:0-7166 GCA_036562805.1 Sphingomicrobium sp. | reverse complement strand
TGCTCGATCAACGACAGCTTCCTCAGCAAGTGATGCGTGGAACGCGGCGGCGCGCTGAAGCGTAGTCGCCGCGATCCTTCACCGCTGGGGACGCGCCATGAACATCACCTCCGACCCAAACCTCTGGGCGATCTGCATCCTCGTTTTCCTGCTCGGCCTGCTGATCGGCGTGTTCCTGACGGCCGGCGGCAGGCGCAAATGGCGCGAGCGCTATCGGACGGAGGTTGATCGGCGAGAAGCGCTCGAACGCGACCATGCGGAGCGCGAGAAGGAATGGCGCGAGCGCGACAGCCTCCGCGGAGCCGCCGCGAGAGACCGCGACCGCGACGACCGGCCGCTGTAGCTAGCCTTCGATCTTCGAAAAATCGGCGACGCGGTTTACCGCATCGCGAAAGCGCATCAGGAGATTGAGCCGGCGCCCGCGTTTGGCTGGGTCAGGATCGTTTACCGTGACGTGATCGAAAAAGTCGTCGACTGGTCCGCGAAGCGACGCCAGCGCAGCCATCGCCGTGGTGAAGTCCTCGGTCGCGATCGCCGCCGACGCCTTCGGCTCGGCCGCATCGAGGGCTTCGATCAACGCCCGTTCCTGCGGCAGTTCCGCAGCTTCGGCCCCTGAGGTCTGCGTGCCGGTCCAATCCTCCTTCTTCAGGATATTCGCCGCGCGCTTGTAGGCGGTGAGGAGGTCCGTCCCCTCCCCTGTTTCGACGAACGACTGGAGAGCCCGAACGCGGGCAAGGAGCCGCACGAGATCGTCCTCTCCGCCAAGGGAGAAAACCGCGTCAATCAAGTCATGCCGAACGCCCGCCTCGCGTTGCTGGACTTTCAGGCGGTCCGCGAAGAAGTCGAGCAACTCTCCGGCGGTCCTGTCGAGCCGATGCGCGGCGTCAGCCTCTTTCTCCTGCCCGGCGCGATTGGCGAGAGCGCCTCGCAAAGCTTCCGTCAGGCTCAATCGGAGCCCGTTGCGAACGATGAGCTCGATTGACGCGATCGCGGCCCGCCGAAGTGCGAACGGGTCTTTCGACCCGGTCGGTTTCTGCCCGATGCTGAAAAATGCCGAGATCGTGTCCAGCTTGTCGGCCAGCGCGACTGCAACCGTGGCTGGTACGGAAGGAACTTCGTCACCCTGCCCCGCCGGCTTGTAATGGTCACGGACGGCATCGACGACGGCCGGCGGTTCGCCCTGCACTTCCGCGATGTAACCGCCGATCACGCCCTGCAATTCGGGGAATTCGCCGACCATTCCGCTGACGAGGTCGGCTTTTGAAAGGCGCGCGGCACGATCGACCTGCTCCCCGTCGGCGTCCACGACGCCGCTCTCGACGAGCCAGCGCGCGAGCTTGGCGATCCGATCGACCTTGTCGGCGACGGTCCCGAGCTTCTCGTGGAAGACGATGCCGTCGAGCCTTTGCGCCAGCTCGTCGAGCGGCACCTTCAAGTCGTGCTCCCAGAAGAAGCGCGCATCGGCCAGGCGCGCTGCCAGCACGCGGCGATTGCCTTCGATGATGGATAGACCATCGTCGGAAGCTGCGACGTTTGCGACACACACAAACGCCGGTGCGAGGCCTGCGTCAGCTCCGGTGCATGCGAAATATTTCTGGTTCGTCCGCATCGTGAGGACGATCACTTCGCGCGGCACCTCGAGAAACTCGGCGTCAAACGCGCCGAGCAGCGGCACCGGCCATTCGGTCAGCCCGGCATTCTCCACCACGAGCCCTTCGTCCACGACCAGGGAAAGACCCGCTTCAGAAGCAAGCGCATCGGCTCCGTCGCGAATGATGCGCTCGCGCTCTTCCTGGTCGACGATGACGTGGCAGGCGCGCAGCTTTTCGACATAATCCTGCGCGCCGCCGACCGTGATCATGCCCGGATGGTGAAAGCGGTGCCCGACGGTAGAGGCGCCGGAAGAGATGTCGCCGACCTCGACCGGAACGATTTCCTCGCCGAGCATGGCCACGATACCGTGGAGCGGTCGTACCCAGCGAAGGTCGTTAGAGCCCCAACGCATTGATTTTGGCCAGGGAAAATCAGTCACGACCCGCTTGACGGTCTCCGCGAGGATCTCGGCTGCCGACCTGCCCGGCCGCTCGACCATCGCGAAATAGACGCCGTCGCGATCTTCGAGTTGCTCGCGCGTCAATCCCGTCTTGCGCAGGAATCCCTCGAGTGCTTGCGGCGGCGCCGAAGTGCGCGGACCTTTCAGTTCCTCGCGCGCCGGTTCGGTCCCGGCCGCGACATCGCGAGCGATCAGAACGAGCCGCCGCGGGGTCGAATGGACGTCGATTGGCCCGGTCTCCAGCCCGGCGGCAGAGGTGCATTCGGCAAACAGCCGTGCAAGCTCGTTGCGCGCGTTTGCCTGCATCCGTGCCGGGATTTCCTCCGACAGAAGCTCGAGCAGGAAATCGGCCATTACGCAGTGCGCTCCAGCCACGCGCCGCAGGCCGCCTTCGCGAGGTCGCGGACGCGACCGATATAGGCCTGCCGCTCCGCGACGCTGATGACGCCGCGCGCCTGGAGCGTGTTGAAGACGTGGCTCGCCTTGATCGCCTGCTCATAGGCCGGGATCGGGAGCTTAGCTTCGAGGCAGCGCTCGCATTCGGCGGCGGCCTTGCGGAACAGGTCGAACAAGGCCTCGGTGTCCGCCACCTCGAAATTATAGGCCGACATCTCGCGCTCATTCTCAAGGAAGACATCGCCATAGGTGACGCCTTCGTTGTTGAAGCGAAGGTCGAAGACATTGTCGACGCCCTGGATGTACATCGCCAGGCGTTCGAGGCCGTAGGTGAGCTCGCCCGTCACGGGCCTGCATTCGAAGCCGCCGACCTGCTGGAAATAAGTGAACTGCGTGACCTCCATGCCGTCGCACCAGACTTCCCAGCCCAGACCCCAGGCGCCGAGCGTCGGGCTTTCCCAATCGTCCTCGACGAAGCGGATGTCGTGCTTCAGTGGATCGATCCCGATTTCGACCAGACTGCCGAGGTAAAGAGCCTGCAAGTCGTCGGGGCTCGGCTTCAGCACCACCTGGTATTGATAATAGTGGCCGAGCCGGTTCGGGTTCTCGCCATAGCGGCCGTCGGTCGGCCGCCGGCACGGCTGAACATAGCAGGCCTTCCACGGCTGCGGTCCAAGCGCACGGAGCACCGTCGCAGGGTGGAAAGTCCCAGCGCCCATCTCCATGTCATAGGGCTGGAGGATGAGGCATCCCTGCTCGCCCCAGTAACGGTGGAGCGTGAGGATCAGGTCCTGGAAGCTCAGGCTCAAGCGAAGTGCCCCATCGAAGCGAGTTTGCTGGCGGCGCTTTGGCCGATGGCCGTGAACGGGGCAAGTGGAGGTTCAGCTTGCGGGCGCTAGCCACTCATGCGAACGCCTCATCGAAAGGCTTTTGAATCCATGCTGAAATCCGTTTTCCGGCGCGTTGCCGCCGCGCTTGGACTGACCCTATTCCTCATTGCTCCGGCGGCGCAGGCGAAGACTCCGCACGCGGGCCGGCCTGCTCTGTGGGAGGTCTCCGACCCCGACACGACCATCTACCTGTTCGGCACGATCCACCTGTTGCCGGATCACTTCCAGTGGGAAACCGCGAAGTTCGACAAGGCGCTCGAAGGTTCGCAGGAGCTGATTGTCGAGACGATCGTCGACGACAAGAACCCAACCAAGCTGATGAGCGTGGTTTCGTCCATGGGTTTCGCCAAGGGTCTTCCGCCGCTCGTCGACCGCGTTTCGCCGGACAAAAGGCCGGCGCTGGAAGCGGCAATGGCGAAGTCCGGGATGCCTCCGCTGGTGTTCAACCAGATGAAGACCTGGACGGCGGCCTTCATGCTGCTCGGCGATCAATTCAGGGGCATGGGCCTGAAGGGCGACCAGGGCGTGGAGGCTGTTTTGCGCGGCAAGTTCGGCAGCGAAGGCAAGCCGATCGGTCAGCTCGAAACAAACGAGGAGCAGCTCGGGTTCTTCAACAGTTTGCCCGAGGCGGCCCAGCGGGCGCTTCTCGAAGGCGCGCTCGACAACAGCAGTAGTGCGAATGACGAATTCGCAGGCATGCTCAAATCCTGGGCCGCGGGCGACGTCGGCGGGATTGCACGGACGTTCGATCGCGATCTCGGCTCGTCGCCAGCGCTCGAGCAGGGCCTCATCCATCAGCGCAATTCGAATTGGGCGAAGTGGATCGAACGGAGAATGGCACAGCCGGGCGCCGTCATGATCGCCGTCGGAGCCGGCCATCTGGCAGGCAGTGATTCCGTGATCGCGATGCTTGAGAAGGACGGTTACCGCGTCCGCCGTGTCCAATAAGTGGCGATTGGACCGCGAGGCTCCTCCATCCGTCGAGAAAAGTTCACGTTTCTTCCGATTCCCCTAGACATTTTTTAACAACTTGGTGAGCATGATGCTGAGGTATCGGGCTGGGGGGTCTGATGCGCGAAGTTGATGAAAAGCGGGGTTATTCCCGCCGCGGGTAAGTGCGTCCGCCATCAGTTCGGCTGATCGCTCCGTCAGTGCCGTCCGCCTCGGGGAGGGTTTGGATGGTTTACTTGCTCGCCGCTGCTGCGCTTAGCGCTGCAATGCCCGTGGCCGCGCCCGCGCAGGCCCCTTCCGAACCGGCGATGTTCGTCGTTCACGACGCCGATACGACCATCTACCTGTTCGGGACATTCCACGCACTCGACGGCGACCCGCAATGGTTCGACGCCGGCGTTCGCAATGCATTCGAGCAGTCGAACGAGCTCGTGCTCGAGACGCTGCTTCCGGAAGGGCCGAACGCGGCGCGCGAGCTGAGCAAGGAAATCCGGCCGCCATCCGTCAAGCCGTCCGCGTCGTTCCTCGCGACGACCCGCATGGCCATCAGCGCGGGGCGTTCTCAGGGGATGCAGGCCGCCAACGGCGCGGACATGGTCCTGAGGGCGGTCGCCGAGCAGGAAGGCAAGCCTGTCGAAGGGCTCGAAACGCTCCAGTTCCAGCTGAACATGTTCAATCGCATGCCAGTCCCTGCGGCACCAGCTCCGGCGCCGGCGGCCGGAAACGCGGCCGACAAGCAATCGATTCAGAGCCTTTCCGACACGATGTCGACGATGCAGTCGGCGTGGAAGCGCGGAGACCAGAGCGTCTTCGTGCAATTGCTTGATCAGCTGCGTGCCGGCTCGCCGGATACGTATCGCATGATGTTCACCGAACGGAATGCGCGCTGGGCCGACTGGATCGCTGCGCGGATGCAGACTCCGGGCACGGTCTTCGTCGCGGTCGGCGCCGGCCATCTCGCCGGCAAGGACAGCGTGCTCGTGAGGCTCGCCGAGAAGGGCATCGAGTCCCAGCGTATCTATTGATCCGAACTTGCATTTCCGAGCGGCCTCCCTTAGTGGCCGCCGCTCCCGCATCATGGTCATCCCTGGAGGCGTGACGCGGGTTTTTTAGCAATCGGAGTATAGCCAAATGAGCGATCAGCTGACGCTGCCCGCCGAGGCGCGCGACCGGGCTGGCAAGGGAGCCTCTCGAGCATTGCGCCGCGAAGGACGGGTCCCCGCCGTGGTCTACGGCGAAAAGAAAGAGCCTCTTTCGATCCACGTCGAGGAGAAGCTTCTGTCGAAGATGCTTTCGACCGGGCACTTCATGAACACGGTCGTCATGATCGACCTTTCGGGCAAGGCGCACCGCACCCTGCCGAAGGCCATCGATTTCCATCCGGTTTCGAGCCGGCCCATCCACGTCGACTTCCTGCGGATCGGCGAGCACACCAAGGTGCACGTCGGCGTTCCGATGCGCTTCGACAACGAGGAAGAATCGCCGGGCCTCAAGAAGGGCGGCGTTCTCAACGTCGTCGTCCACGAGCTCGAGATCGTCTGCGACGCGGCCAGCATTCCGAACGAGATCCACATCCCGCTCGATGGGCTGGAGATCGGCGATTCGATCCACATCAGCCAGGTGAAACTGCCCAACGGCGTCGAACCGGCGAACAAGGACGAGGACTTCACTGTCGCCACCATCGTCGCCCCGTCGGCGATGAAGGCCGAAGAGGAAGAGACTGCGCCAGCCGGCGAGGTCCCGACCGTCGAGGGCGAGGAAGGCGAAGGCGAGCCGGACGCCGCTGCTGCGGACGAGTCCGAGTAGGACTCTTCCCCCTCTCCTGTCAGGGGAGGGGATCGAGGGGTGGGGACGACGTGGGGGCTGTCTGCTCGACAGGCCCCACCCCCTGCCCCTCCCCTGAAGGGGAGGGGAGACGATGCAATTGTGGGTCGGCCTCGGCAATCCGGGTGCTCAATATTCGCTGCACCGGCACAATGTCGGATTCATGGCGGTCGACGTCATTGCCGAAGCGCATGGATTTGGCTCGTGGCAGAAGAAATTCCGCAGCCTCATCGCCGAAGGCCGGATTGGCCGTCACAAAATTCTGCTGTTGAAGCCGCAAACCTTCATGAACGACAGCGGCGACGCGGTTCAACAGGCGCTCCGCTTCTACAAGCTCGACATCGATGCTCTGACGGTCTTCCATGACGAGCTCGACCTCGCCGCGTTCAAGGTAAAGGTCCGCGTCGGCGGCGGCCTTGCCGGACATAATGGCCTGCGATCGATCGACGCCGCGCTAGGGCCCGATTTCCGCCGCGTCCGTATCGGCATCGGGCATCCGGGGCCCGGCCGCAAAGACCTCGTCACCCGTCACGTCCTCGGCAATTATTCGAAAGCCGAGATGGAGCCTTTGTCCGATGTGCTCGCCGCCGTCGCCGGCGAAGCCGAATGGCTGGCCGACGGCGAAGATGCTCGCTTTATGAGCGAGCTGGCGCTTCACCTCGGTCAATCGGAATAGCGTCTCGACGCACGAACGCTTGCGCCTATTGGTCGTCTTCCCCGATCGGCATTCCGGGTGGAACCTGAGGCAGACGGGCCGGATCGGCGATGGCCTTGTCGAGTTGCTGCCGGTCCTTGAGCAATGCGGCGAGACCGCGTGCCCAGTCCTGCTCCGCGGCTTGTCCGCGATCGCGCTGAAGCTGGTCGGCCAGACGGTCGAGCCTGCCGGCGAGCTGCAAGGCGACGGTCGGCGACAGGGCCGCTTCATGCTGGACCCGGGCGAGCCCGAGGATCGTCACGGTCGCAATTCTTCGGCCCACTTCGGTGCCGCTTTGGGCGAGCGTGCGATCGAGGAGCAGGTCGAACAATTGTGCGGGCGCCGGGACGCTCAGGTC
>DATCJM010000228.1:0-2208 GCA_036562805.1 Sphingomicrobium sp. | reverse complement strand
CATTGAGCCAAATTCCCGAGCAGGCGCTGATCCCGCCGCGCTTCATCGAATCGCCCGTGGTCTGGGTCCCGGCGTCGGCGCCCGACCAGAAGCGGAAGTTGCGGCAATTTCCGGCGGCCGAGACGTCCGACATCATGGCATGGGGCCTGATATCGAATCCGGCATCGGTATTGTCGTTGGCGCTCACCCGCCGGAACGTCGCTCCCGCCACCCCCTTCTCGATGCTGATTCCGTCGCCGTTCCAGTAGCGGTCCGGCGCGGAGCGCCAGCGGAATCCTTCGAAGCTGCTGTCTTCCACGAGGACGGCGGCGGCGGCGGTGACGTCAAGTCCGAACGGCATGTTGACGCCGCCGGCCTGCGGGCCGCCGCTCATCCGGCAATGGGTGCTGCGCACGACGACGCTGCCGGCGTGCGCGCGGATGCAGCCGTCGGCGACGCTTGCGCGGACGCCATCGACCTCGAGCGTCCCGACGGTTGCGCTGCGGCTGACGTCGAGAACCCGATAGGCGCCGGCAACGGATGCCGGCCCGATCCTGGCGCTCGGGATAGCCCCGCGCAGCGTGACGACGTCATCTTCCTGCCGGCCGAGGATCGGAATGCCGGAGTCCGCCGGCCATTCCACCCTGCCGGTGAGGAAGAGCGGCGGCTGGCCGGCCGGGCCGGGACCGGCCGGCACGGCGATCGCCGGCAGAAGCGCGAGCACGAGGAGAGGGGGCCGGGTCATTCGGGCCGAGGGCGTCTACGCCGATGCTTCAGAACGCATTGGGGTGGAGGATGACGCCGAAGGTGACGAAGATGATCTTGAGGTCGCGCCAGATCGTCCAGTCCTGGAAATATTCGAGGTCGGCCTGGAGCCGGTTGGTGAGGTCGTCGCGCCGCGCGGTTGCGCCGCGATAGCCGCGGACCTGGGCAAGACCGGTCATTCCAGGCTTGACGGCGTGGCGGTGGAAGTAGCGCGAGTCGATTTTCCAGAAGAGCGCGTCCTCCGCGGTCGAGCCGAGCGCATGGGGGCGCGGGCCGACGATGCTCATGTGGCCGGCAAGAACGTTCAATAATTGCGGCAGCTCGTCGAGGCTGGTCCTGCGGATGAACTTGCCGACCCTCGTCATGCGTTCGTCGGCGCGTCCGGCCGACTGCCGCCCGCTCGGGTCGGAGCAGGGCTGCCAGAAGCTGCGGAACTTCAGCAGGCGGAACAAGCGGTTGTTCTGTCCGACGCGCTGCTGGCGGAACAGCACCGGGCCGCCGCTTTCAGCCGCGATCGCGAGCGCGACCATCGCCATCAGCGGAGCAAGGATGAGGAGCGCCGCAAGCGCGACTGCAAGATCCAGCATGCGCTTCAGCGCTCGGTCGCGCACGTTCAGCGGCCGCGAGCTGACCAATAAGGTCCGGTGCCCCTCGAACATTCCAAGGCCGATCGCGCTGAACTGGTCGAGTTCCGGAGTGACGATCTCGACGTCCACGGCGGCGCATTTCAGCGCATGAGACCATTTCGCGCGGCGCTCCGGCGAGCATTGCACGACGACCGAATCACAGCCGTCGAGGGCATGGCCGAGGCGATCGAGGAGAATTGGATTGTCGTCGCCCGGCGCGAGACCGAGCTCGGCTGCCGAAACGATCATCTCGCCTTGGGCCACGCGGCCGCGTCCGGCGGCTTCGACGGGAACGCCGTCGACGATGACGAGGCGGTTGACGAAGGCCCCGCCGAACTTGCGCTTTATATGGACCACCGCCGCCATTCGCCCGGCAGTCGCCAGGGCCACCGCGAGGATCGTGCCGATCGCGAAGATCTGGCGCGAAAAGGCGACGCTCGCCTTCGCGTAGAAAAGAATCGCGATCGCCACCGCCACCGCATAAGCGAGTGCCTCGACCACCTTCGCGATTCCATATTCGGGCCGCTGGAGGGCCTTGATCGAATAGGCCCGGTTATGTGCCGCAATGGCGATGAACGTCGGGATCACGACCGCGACCGTGCGCAGCGACTGGAGCTCGAACGGGGAGCCGAGCCGCAATGCGCCGGCGCCGAGGAATGCGAGCGTGATCAGGATGATGTCGGCGAGGAACAGCAGTCCATAGACCGCGATCCGGAGTCGTTCGCGCGAGCGGGGAAAAAGCTTGTCGCGCACGGTCGCAAGCGCCGGCCGGGCGGCCCGGTGGCCTGCCAGCAGGAAGGATGCTTCATGCCTGAGCCTGGCTCGAGCGGTAACGCTG
>DATCJM010000208.1:0-4388 GCA_036562805.1 Sphingomicrobium sp. | reverse complement strand
TAGTCGTTCGAGCACCAGACGGTGATCGGCTTCGGGCCGTTGCCGCCGAAACAATGGGCGTTGGGGAAGCTGCCCTTGGTTCTGAGGATGTCGATGAACACGCGGTAGCGGCCCTCGTCGTGAAGGCGGTCGATCGCGGATCTGAAAATGCGGTCGTAGTCCAAGGTTCTGCTCTGCCCGCCCTTTACCTTCCGTCCTTCGGCAACGCCATTGCGAACGACTCGCATCTAGAGAGTCTTGACCTCGGTCAGCCCGAAGCGGTCGAGGACGCTCATCAGCGGCCGCCGTGCTTCTCCCGTATAGATGAGAATTCCGCCGCCAGGTTCCTCGGGCCATGGCTGGCCCTGGGTGAGATGCGCAATGCGGCGAGCGATTCCCGTGCCGCCGTCGACGTAGCGCACTTCTGGAAAGGCGCTCCGAAGCTCGTTCTCCAGCAACGGGAAATGGGTGCATGCGAGGACCACCGTGTCGATCTGCTCGCCGTCGGGCGCATCGAACAAAGGCTGCGTCGCGGCTCGCACCGCCTCGACGCCGACGTGCTCACCCGCGAGCTTCGCTTCCGCCAGCTCGACCAGCTCGGGTGAGCCGAGGCGGACCAACGTGCAGTCCGCTGCGAACTGCTCGGCGAGGTCGTCGACATAGGGCTGGCGGACGGTGGCTTCGGTGCCGAGGACGCCGATCACCCGCGTTTTCGAGATTTCGGCGGCGGGCTTGATTGCGGGCACGGTGCCGACGACGGGCACGTCGAGCGCCGAGCGGACGTGGTCGAGCGCGATCGTGCTCGCCGTGTTGCAGGCGATCACTGCAAGGCGCGGCTGGAAGCGCTCGACCAGGCGCCCGAGCAGCGCCGGAACGCGGCTCGCGATCTCGGCCTCGGTCCGCTTGCCGTAGGGGAAGCCCGCACTGTCGGCCGCATAGACGATCGGCGCATTCGGCAGGAGCCTGCGCGTCGGTTCGAGCACCGACAGCCCGCCGACGCCGGAGTCGAAGAAGAGGATGGGGGCATTGGGATCCACGGCTGCTCTGTGGCGTGGAGCGCCCACAGCCGCAAGTTGCGCGACCGTTCGGGTTTGCTACTCAAGCCTGCGATGACCCGAGACATGCTCTTCGCCCTGGTGCTCGGCTATTTGCTTGGGTCGATCCCGTTCGGGCTCGTGCTGACCCGGCTCGCAGGAAAGGGCGACCTTCGCGACATCGGCTCCGGCAATATCGGGGCCACCAACGTCCTTCGGACCGGAAGCAAGCCGCTCGCTGCGCTGACCCTCGTCCTCGACTGCCTCAAGGCGACGGCGGCGATCGTGGTTGCCCAGCTGCTCTTCGGCCAGGCGGCGGGCGCTTATGCGGCGACCGGCGCGCTCCTTGGGCACCTTTATCCCGTCTGGCTACGATTTCGCGGCGGCAAGGGCGCTGCGACATTGTTCGGCATTCTAATTGCGCTGCTGTGGCCGGCCGCGATCGTCTATGCCGTTCTTTGGATCTTCCTGTTGCTGACGGTCCGAATTTCGTCGGTCGCGGGGATCAGCGCGGCGGTCAGCGCGCCCGTCGTCGCTTTCGTCCTCCATTCCGCATATTGGCCATTGCTGCTCGGTTTCGCACTGCTCGTCCTGTGGCGGCATCGCGAGAATATTGCCCGTCTCACGAAAGGAACCGAGCCACGCGTTCGGACGGGTGGATGATCTGAGCGGGACGAACGGTGCAGACCGTCGCGTTATGCGGCACGGACGTCGACCCGACGGAGGTCGATTGCACGACCGCTTTTAGCGCGCTCATTGAGCGGGGCGGCGCGGCTGGGCGCAAGGGATCGAATGGCGTCCCGTTTTTCCACATCGCCGCCATCATCACCGCGAGCTTGCGCGCGAGCGCCACGCGCGCCCGCATCGATCCCGCGCGTTCCCTCAGCGCAAGGAACCAGCGTTTCAGCGGACAATCGGGGGCTGTGTTGGCGAACACCGTTGCAGCGGTCACCAGATGCGATCGCGTCAGCTTGCTGCCGGTCTTGGTGATGCCGCGCGTCCGCGACTTACCGCCCGACTGATGGCGTCTTGGCGTCAGGCCAAGATAGGCTGCGACGTCGGACGGCCTTGCAAAACGGTCCGGTGTTTCGATCGCGCTGTAGAAGGACAAGGCACAAATGGGCCCGACCCCGGGGATGCCCATGAGCAGCCGGCAGACTTCGTTCGCTTTCACGATCCGGCCGACTTCGCGGTCAAGTTCGCGGATGTACGAGCGCGCGCTCTCGCACAGATCGACCAGCGGTTCGAGATCCGCATGCAGGTCGATCCCGTCGTCGGCTTTGAGGGCGTCAAGCTCGGTTGCAACCTGCCGCCGAAGAGCGCCCAGTCCGTAGCTCGGCTTGAGCCGTCGCCCGTTCAACGCGAGGCGTGACCGGAGCGTGTTTTCGGCGGCGACGCGCATCATGACAAGCCTCTTGCGCATCACCAGCAGTCCCCTGTTCCGCTGGCACTCAAGCGACTTGAGATGGACCTGGGACACCGCATGGCGGCCCAGTCGGCCGAGGTCCGCAAGCCCGCGGGCGTCGCTGGCATCCGTCTTGTTGCGGCGTAGCGCGAGGAACTTGCTTGCCTTGCGCGATTCGAACATCGCCACCGGAAAGCCCGCCTGCCTTAGCTTGCGGACGATATGCAGGTCATTTCCGGTCTCGACGGCAACGAGGGCGATGCAGCCGCGGCCGAAGGCCGCCAGCGACTCTTCGATCGGGCCCGGACCGGTTTCGCATTGACGCTGAAGAAGCTCAACTCCCTCGTCATCGACGACGCAGACATTGGTCAGCTTCTGGCCCAGATCGAGCCCGACCCAGACTTTCGCATCGCTCATGTGCCCCTCCCGTCTGGATAGACGGGCGGCAGCCGCTATGCCCCCCAGGCAAGCAGTCGCGGCATGCCGATGGCGTCGTCCAATGCAGTCAGTCTTCCGCGCGACGACGGGCCCGGCTTGGGGTTAGGATCCGGGGTCTCGCCCGTACGTGGCTTCGAAGTCCGGGCCCGCTTACGCACTCGGGAAGACCTGCTCCAGTTTCGCCTCGAAGTGAATCTTCTGAACAATCTACCGGTTTAGCACGGTCTGCCCGGGAGCCATTGTAGGTCGATGGCGAGGAGATGTCAGCGCGGTCGGCACTGGCGAGCCGGTCGGGACCTTCCCGGCCCTTCGCAACTGCATGCTCTCCCGGCAGCGCGACGCGACAAGCGAAGTCGCAGGCGAAGCGGGGAAGGAGGAAGGCGCACCGCGTAAAAGCGGTGCGCCTTCCGGTTCAAGCGCCACTCGAATGAAGCGTGCTCGGCAGCCGGCCTAGTGGGGGAGGCAGGCTGTTGTCCCAAGTGATAAGCACCCGGTGCTCACTACGAAGTTGCACGTCGATCCATTTCGGTCCGGCTTTTGGCTTGAAGTTGCCCGCGAACCGTCGCGCCGGCGGCGGCACGGAGGCTTCGCTGGTGCCGCGTCACAGCCCGAACTTGCCGGACCGCGCCCGGTCCAAGGGCGATGAAAGACGCAGTGCTCCGTCAGAAGGGATATCTCCCGCCGACAGCTTCGGGCCTTTCCAAACGGACCGGCCCGCCTTTCACGTCCTCTCCCACACGACCGCACCGAGTCCGCCCTTCTTGTCGTGCAGGTCGGTTGACGGCGAATCGGGCCACAGCATTTGCTCGGCAAGCGCGCTTGCTGCGCACCGGACGGCGCACTCGCTGCGCGAACGAAGTCCGTGCCGTCCAGGGGGATCATCCCGGAATAGGTCACTTCTCCGCACCGCTGGGGCGCCTATCCTGTGGAACCGCGGGTTGCGAGAAGCTAGAAGGAACTTCGCGGCGCCATCGTGAAGCAGGAACGGGATGCAGGTTCGTAAAAGGCGGGACCAAAAGCTCGCCATCGGCGCTCGCCCGGATTGGCCGCGGCGCGCGCCCGCCGCATCGCGGCGGCGGGCGAAGCGCGAACGGGCGGCGCGGCGTCTGGCCCTCCTGGTTAGCGTGGACGTGGATCGGCGGTCGCCGCGATTGGCGTCGCCGGCCGCCCGATGAACCGGGATCCTCATTCCCGGCCCGATCAATCGGGTCAGTCGATCGAGATCGTCCGCTCCGACAAATCCTTCGCCTTGCTCGAGCCGCACTGGGATCGCCTTTATGCCGAGGCGGGCGGGGCCAACCCGTTCCTCAGCTTTCCCTGGACGAAGGCATGCCGGGAGACAGTCGCAGCCGGTCTCGACCTGTTCGTCATCACCGTCTGGAGGGCCGGGCTGCTGATCGGGATCGCGCCGCTGTGCATCGAGCGCAGGCTCGGCTTTAGCACATTGCGCTTCATCGGCGACGGGCGGTCGGACTATCTCGGCTTCCTCGCCGCGCCGGACGGCGCCGCTGACACACTGCTGATGCAGGCAT
>DATCJM010000195.1:0-3781 GCA_036562805.1 Sphingomicrobium sp. | reverse complement strand
TGACGAACAGCTGCATCTTCGACTGCGCTTATTGCATCAATCGGAAGAGCTCGAACGTTCGCCGCGCGCGCTTCACCGCCGACGAGGTCGTCCGTCTGACGCTCGCTTTCTACAAGCGCAATTATATCGAGGGGCTGTTCCTCTCGTCGGGCATCATCCGCTCCTCCAACTACACGATGGAGCAGATCGTCGAGGTCGCGCGCAGCCTGCGTGAGGATCACGACTTTCGTGGTTACATTCATCTGAAGACAATCCCTGATGCCGACCCGGAGCTGGTGCGTCAGGCGGGGCTGTATGCCGATCGCGTCTCGATCAACGTCGAGCTGCCCACCGAGCGCGGCCTGGTCGATCTCGCGCCGGAAAAGGACGCCGCGCAGATCGAACGCGCGATGGGCGACATGAAGACCGGCATCGCCGACGCGGGGGACGCGGCCAGGCGGTTCAGGTCCGCGCCGCGCTTCGCGCCCGCGGGCCAGTCGACGCAGATGATCGTCGGCGCAGACAGCGCGAACGACGCGGACATCGTCGCAAAGGCAAGCACGCTTTACGACCGCTTCGCCCTGCGCCGCGTCTATTATTCGGCGTTCAGCCCGATCCCGGACGCGAGCGCCGTCCTGCCGCTGAAGCGCCCGCCGCTCATCCGCGAGCATCGTATCTACCAGGCCGACTGGCTGATGCGCTTCTACGGCTTCAAGACGGACGAGGTGCAAAGCGCGACCGACGCGGCCGGCATGCTCCCGCTCGACATCGACCCGAAGCTCGCCTGGGCGCTGAAGAACCGCGAGACGTTTCCCGTCGATGTAAACCGGGCTCCGAAGGAGGCGCTGTGGCGCGTGCCCGGGCTCGGGACCAAGGCCGTCGAGCGCATCCTTTCATCGCGCGCCGTCCGCAAGCTCCGCCTCGACGATGTCGCGCGCCTCACGCGGTCGATCGCCAAGGTGCGGCCGTTCATAACGACCATCGACTGGCGGCCGACGCTGCTGACCGACCGCGCCGACCTTCGCACGCTTGTGGCGCCCAAGCGCGAGCAGCTGGAACTGTTCGCCGCCTGAAGCCGTCGTGGACTGGATGATCGGCCTCCACCGCGTGACCCTCGCCGCAGCGGACGACTTCGAAGGTTGGCGCAACGCCGCGCGCGATCTCGCCGAAGCGGGCGTGCCGGCGGACGCCGTTATTTGGCAAGTCGAAGGCGAACCGCAGGACCTGTTCGGGTCGGATGCTTCGCCGCAAGCGGCGCCGAGCTTTGCCGTCCCCAGAACGTTCGTCGAGCTTGCGCGCGACGTCGTCTGTCATGCCGACCCCGAGCGGTTTGCACTTCTCTATGCCGTCCTGCTTCGGTTGAAGAACAATCCCGGCGCCATGGACGATGAAGCGGACCCGCTCGTCCGCCGCCTGAACGAGCTAGGAAAGGCGGTGCGCCGGGAGATCCACAAGATGCATGCGTTCGTTCGATTCCGCGAGATCGACGGCTGGTTCGTCGCCTTCTTCGAGCCCGAACATCATATCGTGCGGCGCGCGGCGGGCTTCTTCGTCAATCGCTTCACGAACATGCGCTGGTCGATCCTGACGCCGGAGCTCTCCATTCGCTGGGATGGGGAGGCACTGGAGGAGGGACCCGGCGCCACCCGTACCGACGCGCCGTCGGGCGATCCGCTCGAGGAGACTTGGCGCACTTATTATTCGAGCGTTTTCAATCCCGCGCGGCTGAAGGTCGGCGCGATGCTGAAGGAGATGCCGAAGAAATACTGGCGCAACATGCCGGAGACTTCGCTCGTTCAGCCGCTAATCGCCGGAGCGCGGCAACGGGAGATCGAGATGATTGATCGGTCGATCGCGAAAGAAGGGCTGGAGCACGCGCTCGGGGCCGAACGGCACGTGCAGCCTGGCGGCAACCTGCGCGCGTCATGGGAGGCGCTGCTTGCGGATGCGCGCAAGTGCACCCGGTGCGAACTCTACAAGTTCGGCACCCAAACAGTATTCGGCGAAGGCCCTCTCGATGCTTCCATCATGTTCGTGGGCGAGCAGCCCGGCGACAATGAGGACCTCGAAGGGCGCCCCTTCGTCGGGCCCGCCGGTGCGCTGTTCGACGAATCGCTCGAAAAAGCCGGGATCGACCGGTCGACCGTTTACGTCACCAATGCGGTCAAGCATTTCAAGTTCGTGCAGAAGGGCAAAAGGCGGATCCACAACAAGCCCGACGCAGGAGAGATTTCCGCATGCCGCTGGTGGATCGAGCATGAGCGCGAGCTAATCCGGCCGCCGGTGACGGTCGCCCTCGGCGCCACTGCAGCGCGGTCGCTAATCGGGAAGGCGGTCACGATCAGCAAGGTCCGCGAAGAGCCGATCGAACTTCCGGACGGCGGCGAGTGCTGGGTGACGGTGCACCCGAGCTATTTGTTGCGGATGCCCGATCCGGCGAAAAAGCGTGAGGAGCGGGCACTGTTCGTGCGTGACCTCAAGCGAATCAATGCGCGCGCCGCCGAGCTGGCGCGCTAATTATTCGGCAGCGAGGAGAGTCTCGGCGCCGACGAGGTCGACGGAGACGAGCCGGCTGACCCCCTTCTCGATCATCGTCACGCCGTAGAGCCGGTGCATTCGGCTCATCGTCACCGCATTGTGGGTGACGATCAGGTAGCGCGTGTCCGTTTCCTGGGTCATTCGGTCGAGAAGCTCGCAGAAGCGCTCGACATTGGCGTCGTCGAGTGGCGCGTCCACCTCGTCGAGCACGCAGATTGGCGCCGGGTTGGTCAGAAACAGGGCAAAGATGAGCGCAATCGCTGTCAGCGCCTGCTCGCCGCCCGAAAGGAGCGTCAGCGTCGAGAGCCTTTTGCCGGGCGGCTGGGCCATGATTTCGAGTCCGGCTTCGAGCGGATCGTCGCTCTCGACCAGCTCGAGATGCGCTTGGCCGCCTTCGAACAAGGTCGTGAATAGGCGGCGGAAATGGTTGTCGACCTTTTCATAAGCGTCGAGCAGCCGGACTCGGCCCTCGCGATTGAGGTTGCCGATCGAGCCGCGCAGGCGGTTGATTGCCTGGGTCAACTCTTCGGCCTCCTCGGCGCCCTTTGTTCGCGCCGCGTCGAGCTCCGACAGCTCCTGCTCGGCGACGAGGTTGACCGGCCCGATCCGCTCCCGCTCGCCAGTGAGGCGATCAAGCGCGGCGGCTTCCTCGTCGGCGTTGCGCGGCTCGTCGGGATCGAAACCGAGCTTCTCAGCAAGCCGCTGCGGAACGCATTCAAACTTTTCGACGCTCGCCCGCGCAAATTCGGCGCTGCGGGCCTGCTGTGCTTCGGCGCGAGCGGCTGCGGCGGCGCGGCGCTCGCGCGTGTCGGCGGAGCGCTCGTTCGCGGCCGAAACAGCCTGCGCAGCCTCGATCACCGCCTGATCGGCCTCGCGTTCCGCGGCCGACGCCTCGCCGATGCGCACCTGGCTCTCGTCGTTTCCGAGCTCGAGCTGGCGGATGGCCGCATCCAACTCGGCCGGTTGCTTCTCAAGCAGCGCCCGCTCGGCCGTCTGCTGGTCCTGGCGTTCGCGTCCCTGGCTGAGCCGTTCCTCCGCGTTCTGGCGGCGCTTGCGCCATTCGGCCTGATCGCGAGCCGCGGCGTTCAGCCGTTCACGGTCGGCCGCCGTTTCGCGTGCGCGGGTCGCCGCTTCCGCTCTCTTGTCGGCGACTGCGGTGGCTGCCTTCGCTGCCGTGGCGCGAGCGGCCTCGACTTGATTTTCGAGCGCCGCCGGGTCGGGCAGCGCGGCAAGCGAGCGCTCGGCCGCTGCCGCTGCGTCGCGG
>DATCJM010000193.1:0-13372 GCA_036562805.1 Sphingomicrobium sp. | reverse complement strand
CTGACCATCGCTCAGCAATGGCACCTGTACCGGAAATTTGGGCTGCACATCAAAGACACCCACCCGGTCGCGACATGACGACGCAGGCGGACGAGGAGCTGGCGGAACAAGCGAGGAAGCTCTTCGCCGGCCCGATCGAATTCCTGAAGTCCGCGCCGGAGCTAAAGTTCCTGCCCGAGGCCGACGCGCCCGAGATCGCCTTCGCCGGTCGCTCGAACGTCGGCAAGAGTTCGCTCCTCAACGCCCTCACTAACCGCAACGGCCTCGCGCGGACGTCCAACACGCCGGGCCGGACGCAGGAGCTGAACTTCTTCGACGTCGGCAGCCCCTTACGCCTGAGACTGGTCGACATGCCTGGCTACGGATTTGCGGAAGCCCCAAAAGATCTGGTGAAACGCTGGCGCCACTTGATGAACGACTATCTTCGCGGCCGAACCGTGCTGAAGCGCGCGCTGGTGCTTGTCGACGCGCGCCACGGCCTCAAGGAAGTCGATCGCGACATGATGCGCATGCTCGACGACGCCGCGGTCAGCTATCATCTCGTGCTGACCAAAAGCGACAAGGTGAAGCCATCGGCGCTAGGCGCGTTTTACGAAGCGACGGCGGGGGAAGCGGCGAAGCATCCTGCGGCGCATCCGTCGATCTTCACGACGTCCAGCGAAACAGGTAGCGGCATTGCCGAGTTACGAACGGCGATCCTCGAAGCCGCGACAATTTAAGGAGCCCTTCTTGCTCAAGCTCATCATTGGCAACCGCGCTTATTCCAGCTGGTCCATGCGCGGCTGGCTCGCTTGCAAGCAGTCGGGCGAGGAGTTCGACGAGCTCGTCGTCCCCATGTTCGACGAGAATTGGGAGAAGCGCCGCGAAGGAGACGAATTCGCGCCCTCGCTCGGCAAAGTGCCGATCTTGTGGGACGGCGAGATCGTCGTTTGGGACAGCATGGCGATCATCGAATTCCTCGCCGACCGTTACGGACCGGCGCTCTACTGGCCGGAAGACGAGGAAGGCCGCGCCGTCGCGCGGTCGATGTCGGCCGAGATGCACTCGGGCTTCGCGAACCTCAGGCGCGAGCTGCCGATGAACGTTCGCAAGAGCTTCCCTCCCAAGATGCTCGACGAGCCGGTCAAGGAAGAGATCAACCGCATTCTCCAGCTGTGGGCGCAGGCTCGAGCGCGCTTCGGCGGCACCGGCGACTTCCTGTTCGGCGACTGGTGCGCCGCCGACATGATGTATGCGCCCATCGTGACGCGGCTGATTACCTACGGCGTCCAGGTCCCCTCATTCGCGGGCGTCTATATGAAGAACGTGCTGTCGCACCCGCACGTCACGGAGTGGATCGACAAGGCGCAGGACGAGCCGTGGGTGATCGACCGTTACGAGGAGCACAAGGCCGCCTAGGCGGGCCGCTTTGTCTCGTAGGGCGTTCCGTCGCGATGGGCGTAGGTGCCGTCGGGCGTGAAAATCAGGTCGATGTCCGAATAACCGCCGCCCGTATTCGTACCGCCGCCGACGACAACGAAGGTGCAGTCGCTCGCGCTTTCGTTGCGCAAATGGTGCCCGTTCGTGCTCCCCTTTGGCCACGCGGCGCAATCGCCGGGCCTGAGCAGGGTTCGGCCATCGTCCTCGACCAGAACCGCTTCGCCTTCGAGCATGACCAGGAACTCGTCCTCGCCATTGTGCCAGTGCCGCTGGGACGACCATGCCCCCGGCTTTAGCGTCACGTGGCTGACGCCGAAGTCGGTGAGGCCGCTCGCGGTCGCCAGCCTGCGATACCAGCGACCCGCCACGTCGCGATCGAACGGCGCGGGATAGCCGGTGCGGTTGACCTGCGGGATGGAGTCGAGATCGATGGTGGGCATGCGAGTCTCTTAGACGCGCAGGGCCCCCGCTAGAAGGTGCCCTTCACCGACAGCGTGAAGATGGGGCCGACGAGCTCATCGTCGCGCTCGATGAATGCGATCGGTGAGCGGTCCCGGAAACCGGTGAAGACCTGCCGAAACTTCGTGTGGCGACCGTTGAATATGTTGTCGACGGTAAAGCGCACGGTGGTGCCGAACACATTCTTGTCCTCGACATAAAAGCCGACGAGCCAGGGGATGTCGAGCGTGTGATCAATCTCTGTCAGGAAGTAATTGCTGACGAAATGGCGGTTCTGGACATAGGCGCTCCACGCGAACGGCGTGTGCGGGATGTCGTCTCGCAGCTGGAGGAAGGCTGAATGGTCCTGGATTCCGCTGATCGGCCGGGGACGCCCGGTGAGCGGATCCCGGACCCTGGTCCATTCCGCGGCAAAGCTCGCATCGATCTTGGCGCCCGGCCATCCAAGTGGGTCTAGCAGAAACGTGCTCGTGCTCTGGAATCCTAGGCGGTCAGCGTGCGGCAGGTTGCCGACCCCCTGCCCATCCTGACCGATGCGAATGAAATCGACGATGTCCGACACGCTGTAATAATGGAGGGTCAGGTCCGTCTTTCCGAAGCGTCCGAGATCATGGGAGAAGTCCGTCTCCACTTCCCAACTCTGCGGCGGGACGAGGTTCACATTGCCGGAGTTGGTCCGATTGTCAGTGAGAATGGCCTGGGACAGGAAATCCTGGAAGTCGATCTGACCCACGCGACGTCGCAGCTTCAGACTGATGTCCCACGTCTTGTCGGGATGCCAGCCGAGCACGATGCTGCCTTTGGGCCGGAAGAAATTACGCGGCGGCTCGGCTCCACCGACCAGCCCCAAGGTCGAGGTTTCGGCGCCCGCGGCGACCTGAAGATCAAGCTTGGAAGTCAGCGGACGGCTTAGCGTTGCCAGCGCCTCATAGCGCGTCTCCTGAACCTTCCCGGTGCCCGAGGGGAATGGCACCTCGACGAATGTTCCGTCGGGCTCCAGATCGAAGAGCCGGCCGACCTGGTCGAGCGAATTGAAGGCCCGCTCCAGAGACACCTGCCAATCGTTCTTGCCAGTGTGCCAATGATATTCGGCCCGGCCGATGGCTTCGAGGCTGTGAATCTGGCGATCGAAGCGACCGCCTTGAGCATCGGCGCCGGTGGTGTCGAAAAACAGAATCTGTGTGTCGACGAGCGGGTTATGTTCCCAATGTCCGAGGCCAATCAGTTTCAGCCGTCCCGGACCCAACGCAAACTCGTAGTCGCCGTTGATATCCTCCACTGAGCCATTGGAGCTTTGGGTGTCGGTCCGGTGGCGGCGCTCTCCGTTCGCCTCCACGCGCGTGTCGCGCAGGTGAACCGGGTTCCAGTAAGGCGCGAAGCCAAAGAGAAGATTGCCGACCGAGGAGCCTGGCCCGTCGATCCCGAACTTGGCCTGGAGGTTGGCCTGTTCGAATTCCGAATGAAAAACCTCGTCCCGTGTTTCGATGAGCTTCCGGTTTGGGTCGAAGATGAGGATCGGACCGCCGAGACCTCCACGGCCGTAGCCATTTTGAAGGGACAGTGTGTAATCGACCGGCCCCTCTTTTCCGGAATAGCTGACCGAACCGCCGAGCAGCTCCGGCTTCGTGAAATGCGCCCGAGCGTTCGCATCATATTCGAATTGACCCGACGCCTTCTTGGTTTCCTTAAGTATGACGTTCGCGACCTGGCCCGTGAGGCCGGCAATCCCGAGGCTTGCGGCGTCGACGATCTCGATCCGCTCGACGTTGGTCGCCGGAGTGCGCTGCAGCTGGTCGACCGCGCCGAGCTTGTTGGCGACGCGCTGTCCGTTGATCAGCACGTTTTCTGACGCCTGCCCGAGTCCTCGCGTGCTCGTGTCGACGCCCTGAATGGTGAAGCCCGGGACCTGCGCCAGCATGTCGTACGCGGTCTTGGGCGCAAACCGCGCGAAATCGGCAAGCGTATAGATGCGCTTTTCCGGCGTGACCGGCTTTGCAACCGGCGGGGGCGCAACCGACGGGTCGCTCGGACCCGTCGCTTGGGCGAGCGCCGCAGTCGGAGCAATCAAGACCGCACCCGCGAGGAAAAGCCCCGAACGGCAAACGACGAGCATCAGTGCAATCCCCTAATCACGCCCGCACTCATTGGGGCTACATTTGTAGCGTGCTACATTTGTAGCGCTCATGCAAGTCCTCTTTCGACGAACCGACAAATGGACCCGACCAACCGTTATGCCGATATAAGACAGCAACTCTCCGGGCAAGGTGGTCCGGCAGCGACTTGTCTGGCTGCGATTGCTTGCTACGGCTTGACCATGGCCGACCCACTCGATCCGATCGCGCTCGCCCAACGGCTGATCCGCTGCCCCAGCGTCACTCCCGCGCGCGGCGAGGTCTTCGACGTGCTCGAGGCGGAGCTGAAGCCGCTCGGTTTCGACATCCATCGCTGGGTGATGGGCGAATCGCCCGACGGGCCGACGGAAAATATGGTCGCGATCCGTGGCGAGGGCAGCCCGCATTTCGGCTTCGCCGGTCACCTCGACGTCGTGCCGGCGGGCGAAGGCTGGAGCGGCGATCCATTCGATGCTTCTGTCCAGGACGGCATCCTCGTAGGGCGCGGCGCGAACGACATGAAAAGCGCGATCGCGGCCTATGTGGCCGCAATATCGCGGGTATCACAGGGCAAAGGCACGCTCTCGCTCCTCATCACCGGCGACGAAGAAGGCTATTCGGTCTACGGCACGCCGCGGATCATCGACTGGCTCAACGAGCGCGGCATCCGCCCCGACATGATTCTGATCGGCGAGCCGACATCGGTCGACCGCCTCGGCGACACGGTGAAGATCGGTCGTCGCGGATCCGTCAACATATGGATCGAGGTGCCCGGCGTTCAGGGCCATGTCGCCTACCCCCATCGCACCAAGAATCCGATTCCGCCGCTTGCGCGGGTGATTGCGGCGCTCGACGCCCTCCACCTTGACGACGGCACCGACCAATTCCCGCCGTCGAACCTTGAAGTCGTTTCCATTGCGACGCCGACGAATGCGAGCAACGTGATCCCGGGAAGCGCGACTGCGCTGCTCAACATCCGCTTCAACAATCTCCAGCGGGGCGCGGACCTGGTGAAGCTCGTCGAAGAGGTCGCCGAGCGCGAGGCGCCGGGGGCGAAGGTCCGTGCGCGAATTTCAGGCGAGGCGTTCCTGACCCCGCCCGGCAGGCTTTACGACGTCGTCGTCGAAGCGATCGAAGAAGAAACCGGTTCGGCTCCGGAGCTGTCGACCAGCGGCGGGACGTCCGACGGCCGCTTCCTCATCCAGCTCTGCCCGGTGGTCGATTTCGGCCTGCCGAACGCGACGATGCACAAGATCGGCGAATGCGCCGCAGTCGACGATATCCGCGCCCTGTCGCGGATCTACGAGCGGATCGTCCAGAAGGTGCTGGGCTAAGCGACCGACTTGGCGGCCCCGCGGCTGTTCGCGGCCCACGCGAGGAACTCATGCTCGAACATGGCCGGCGCGAAGACGAACCCCTGAACGCTATCGCAACCCATGGCCCGCAGGATGTCGGCCTGGGAGACCGTCTCGATTGCTTCGGCGACGACTTCGCAGCCGACGCCCTTGATCAGCTGGATGACGGCCTGGACGACAACGCGGGCCTGTTCGCTGCTCTCGATGTCCGCGATCAGCGATGGATCGAGCTTCACCCGGTCGAGCGGCATTGAGCGCAGTCGAGCGATATTCGAATAGCCTGTCCCGAAGTCATCGATCGTGATCCGCGCGCCATCGTTGCGAAGGCTCGTGATCTCCTCGAGGACTGCGGCGCTTGCCTCCATTGCCGCGCTCTCGGTGAGTTCAAGTTCAACCATCGACAGCGGAACTTCGGCCTCGATGAACGACTGTCTCAAGCGGACGAAGAAATCGGGCCGTTCGACCTGGCGGGGACTGACGTTGAATGAAACCCGTCCCGCGAAGCCGTTGCGATTCCACCCGCCGAGCGCAGCGGCGACCTCGCCGATCACCCAGTCGCCGATCTCGGTGACGATCCCGGTCCGTTCGGCCACCGGGATGAAGGTGGCGGGCAGGCGCAGCCCTTCGCGCGGATGGTTCCAGCGCAGAAGCGCCTCCGCGCCTGCAAGCTCGCCGGTGACCAGGCTCATTTGCGGCTGGTAAGCGAGCGCGAACTCGCCGCGCTGCACGGCGTCGGAAAGCGCTTTCTCGGTTTCGATCCGCTGCTGATGCTCCGAGGCCAAACCGGCGTTGAACAGGCAATATTGGCCGCCGCCGAGCGACTTCGCGCGGTACATGGCAATGTCCGCCGCCCGCATCAGCGACTCGATCGTCGTTCCATGATCCGGAGAAATGGCAATGCCCACCGATGCGCCGATGTCGACGCTGTGCGCCGAAAGCTCGAAGGATTCGGAGATCGCGAGCACGACGCGGCGCGCGATCCGCTCGATCTCGTCAATCGACTGGATTTCAGGGAAGAACATCGTGAATTCGTCGCCGGCGAGACGGGCGAGCAAAGGCCGCACCCGCGCGCTGCCGGTGAACTCCGCGTTGACGACCACCCGCAGCCGGTTGGCGACCATGATCAGCAGCTGATCGCCGCGCGCATGGCCGAGGCTGTCGTTGACCATCTTGAAGCGGTCGAGGTCGACGAACAGCATCGCCGAGCTGGCGCCGTCGAGCACCTCGCTCAGGAGCTTGTCGGCCTCCGAGCGGAAATGCAGCCGGTTTGGAAGCGACGTCACCGGATCATACATGCCGAGCGCATGCGCATTTTCGATCGATGCGCGAACCTCCGCGAACAGGCGGTCGACTGCTGACGCCAGTTTCGGCATCGCCTGGCGCACGACTTCGGGGGGCGGCGAAACGAGATCGCCGTCCTCGACCGCGAGCAGGCGCTCGCCGAGGGCGGCCAGAGCGCGCGTGCTGTCGCTATTGGGCCGTTCCGAAGCGACGTAGCTGATGAGGAGGCAGAAGGCGCCCGCGACGAGCGACGCGAGGATCTTCTCGTCGAACTCCCTCAAGTAGAGAAGCGCGATCAGCGAGAAGAGGAACGAGGCGAAGCCAGCGGCACACGAAAGGATCGCGTTGCTGACCTTCTGGGCCGTGCCTGCTTTCATCCGATGAACGCCTCGCGTGGCGAGATTTCCCGCCTGTGCACTCGCGGTAGCGTGGCAGGGTTAAGAAACCGTCAGCGCGCGCGCGTTGAACGCCGGATCACGATGTAGAGGCTTCCGCCCCCGCCATGTCGAGGATGCGCGCCGCGCACGGCGGCGATCTCGCTGGAATGACGCGAGGCCGCGAGCCAGTCATGAACCGCAGCGCGAATGGCGCCGCGGCGGATCGGCGGCTCGCCCGAGCGCTCGTGGCCGGTGATCAGCAGCAGGACACGGTCGCCGCGCGCGATCGCTTGGTCGAGGCCGCGGTCGATTGCTTGCCATGCGCTGTCCAGGCTCATTCCATGGAGGTCGATCACTCGATCGGGATCGAGCTTGCCGCCGCGGAGCCGGCGGTCCCAGCTGCTGTCGAGGGTCGTTCCGGGCCCCTGTCGCGAAACCGCCGGCGCAGTTTGCCTCGGGGATGCCTGCACCGCAGGTCGCACAGGTCTTTCCGGTGCTATTACAGCTTGTTCTGCTTCTTTCTTCTCACGGGATAACGGTCGAATCGTCGACGCGACGCGCTGCCACAGCGCCGTCTCCTCAGGGCTGAGCGAGTGCACGCGAGGCGACGCCCTTGGGCAGCAAGACGTAAGCGACCCCATTCGCCGCCATCCCGCCTGCGATCTGCGTCGCGTCGGGGCCGGAGCCCCAGAAGGTGTCGAAGCGGTTCGGGCCCTTGATCGCGCCGCCGACATCCTGCGCGACCCACAGGCCATAAGCTTCGGGACGGTCCACCGCGAGATAGATGGGCGCTCCGAGGGGCACGAATTTAGGGTCCGCGGCGACGCTGGCGCGGCCGGTGACCGGCACGTTGAGCGCTCCGATCGGCCCGGGCCCCGTGAGGACGCGGAAGAAAATGTATGACGCATTCTCGCGCATCAATTCGCGTCCCTGATCGGGATTGGCACGGACCCAGGCCTTGATCGCCTGCATGCTGGTCCCACCCGGAGCGAGCAAGCCGCGGTCCTTCATCAACTTGCCGATGGCGGTATAGGGCAGCCCGTTCTGGTCGGCATAAGCGATCTGGATGCTGGTCCCATCAGGGAAGACGACGCGCGCCGAGCCCTGAATTTCCGCAAAGAACAGCTCGAGCGGATCGACCGCCCAGGCGATCTCGAGGCCTCTGTTGGCGAGGGCGCCATTCTCGATGTCCGCGCGGGCGTAGTACGGAACGCAGGTGCCTGTCTCGTCGACCCTTCCGCGCGCCTTGGTCCCGTCAGGACGCGCGCATCGCACGAGATCGGCGGGAACGCCGTAGATCGGCGCGTAACCCGGTTGCGGCGTTCGTGAACCCTGGATCTCAGGCTCGTAATAGCCGGTGGCGAAGGCCTTGCCGTTGCCGACCCGGACCCAGTCGAAATTGTCGCGGAAGAAGGCCGTTGCCTGCTCCGGCTGAAGCGTCGCGGCCTCGTTGCACAGCGGCACCCAATCCTGCGCTTGCGCAAGGCCGCTTTGGTCCTGGCGCCGGACGAGAACCGGGCAACTGGTGCGGAAGGCCGCCAGCGCGCGCTGCGACCATTGATCGTAGATCGTCGCCGCTGGCGGCACCAGGGCCACTCCTGCGGCAAGGGCGTTGGCGGGCGGCGGCGGAGTGACTGGAGTCGGGACCGGGACGGGCGTGGGTACCGGCGGCGGAATCCCGGGCGGCGGTGTCGGACGCGCCGCGCAGGCGGCGAGGAGCAAGGCTGTGGCGAGCGCTAGCGCGCGGCTTGCGAAGCTCACGCTTCCTCGTCGGTCTCGATCAGAAGCCAGTTGGGATCGCGTGATGCGAGATCGCGGCGGAAAGTCCAAAGGTCACGGGTCTGGACCGCGTCGCTCATCGAGCCGGCGACGACCTGCCCCTCCCCGTTGCGAGTCACCGCGGCAATATCTGCCTCGAAGCGCACGGTGACCAGCGCGATCGACCGCTCGAGCGTGGCTTCGGAAATCACCGCCTGCTCGACGGCGACGAGACGATTATCGAGCGTCAGGCCGTCCTTCTGGCGCTGCTCGATCGCAGCTTCGAACGTATCGTACACGTGCGCGTCGACATGGGGCTTCAAGGTCGCCGCGTCGCCCTTCCAGAACGCCTCGAGGATCAGGCCATAGGCAGCCTTCGCGCCTTCGAGGAAGTGGGCGACGTCGAAGCTCGGATCAGCCGCGAGGATCGCGCGAACGCCAGGACCGGCGAGCGGCACGTAGGCAAGATCGGCAGCATTATCGGGCGTCGGCGCCGGCGCGGGCGGCGGGCTGACACGCCGTTCGACCCGCGCGTCCTGGTCGGCCGGCTTCAAAATGGGCTGCTGCTCATGGCCGGTCCGCTCGCCGAGCACGCTGTAAAGGCGCAGCCCGATGAACAAAGCGACCAGCGCGAGAATGACGATGACGGTCAAATCGAGAATCCTACTTCGGTCTTGCCATCAACATAATGCGGCGCGCGTAAATATTCCAACACCGGCAACGCACGAAGGCGCCATTGCGCCTCATAATCGCGACTGCTAGGCGCTCCAGCCTGATGCGCTGCCCGGTGCGGCGGCTCCCAACACGACGCAACAGCTTGCAAGGACAGGATTTCCATGGCGGACCAGCAACCGGCTTCTCCCGGCAACGGCTCGGGCGAAAACAGCAACGAGCCGCAGGTCTCGATCCTCGCCCAGTACATCAAGGACCTGTCGGCCGAGAACCCGAACTCTCCGACGGTTTTTTCATGGCAGGTGCAGCCCAGCCTCGACGTCCAGTTCAACATCGGCATCAACCCCGCGGGCGAGAGCGTGCACGAGGTGATGCTCAAGATCGAAGTGTCGGCGCGGTCGGACAACGGTGTCCATTTCGTCGTCGACTTGAGCTATGCGGGCCTCTTCGGCCTGCGCAACCTGCCCGACGAAGCGCTTCAACCGTTCCTTCTGATCGAAGCCCCGCGCCTCATCTTCCCCTTCGCGCGGCAGATCGTGTCCGATGCAGTCGTCAACCTCGGCTTCCCGCCGCTGATGCTCGATCCGATCGACTTCGCCGCAGCCTATGTCGCCTCCCTGCAGGCGCAACAAGGCGGAGCGGGCGGCGGCGAACCGGTCAGCGACGCGGCGCCTGCCGGGGAAGAATCCGGCGAGGCCTGACGCTCCTGGGCGCCGCGGGGCGTTGATCCAATGAACCTTGCCCGTTCGCTCGGATCGGTCGGCGGGCTGACGCTCGCGAGCCGCGTCCTCGGGCTCGCTCGCGACATGCTCTTTGCGCAGTTCGTCGGCGCGAACTTCGCCTCGGATGCTTTCACCATCGCCTGGCGCATGCCCAACATGTTCCGCGCCTTGTTCGCGGAAGGCGCCTTCTCGGCTGCATTCATCCCGATGTTCAACAAGAAGGTCGCCGACCCGGACGGTCCGGGTTTGCCGGCCGGCGTCGCGTTTGCCGAGGACGCACTTTCCGTTCTGCTGCCGGCGCTGATCGTGATGACGCTCATACTCGAGGCCTTTGCCTGGCCCGCGACCTATATCATCTCGGGCGGCTTCAACGGGGTCAGTGCCGACAAGTTCGAGTTCGCGGTGTTGCTGTCGCGGATCACCTTCCCCTATCTGATGCTGATCTCGCTGGCATCGCTCGCCGGCGGCATCCTCAATTCGCTGCACAAATTCTGGGTCGCGGCTGCCGCCCCGATCCTCCTCAACATCGCCCAGATCGTCGCGCTCATCTTCTTCCACACGCACGAGCCGCTGATGACCGCGCAGAACCAGGCGATCGCAGTCACGATCGGCGGCGCGCTCCAGCTCGTGTGGCTCGTCCAGGCCTGCTGGGGGAACGGCATTCACTTCCGGATCAAGATGCCGCGGCTCAATGCCGACGTGAAACGGCTGATGAAGCTGATCGCGCCCGCGGCAGCAGGCGCTGGAGCTGTCCAGTTCAACCTGCTCATTTCGAGCGCGCTTGCGACCGGCCTGCTGCCGCACGGATCGGTCACCTACATTTATTATGCCGACCGGCTGAACCAGCTGCCGCTCGGCCTCATCGGCATCGGCCTTGGCACGGTCTTGCTTCCGACCATTTCGCACCAGCTCGGCCGCGGCGCCGACGCGGAAGCGATGACGACACAGAACCGCGGGCTGGAGCTTGCGCTGTTCTTTACGCTGCCGGCGACTGTCGCTTTGGTCATCTGCGGCGTGCCGATCATCACCGGGCTGCTGCAGCACGGACAATTCGATGCGAGCGACGCGCTGAAGACCGGTCAGGCGCTCGCCGCCTTTTCGATTGGCCTGCCGTCCTACATCCTCGTGAAGGTGCTGACTCCCGGCTATTATGCCCGGCACGATACCAAGACTCCGATGCGCTATGCGATGATTTCGATCGCGATCAACCTGGCGCTCAACATCGCCTTGATCCTGCCGCTGAAGCATGTCGGACCGCCACTCGCGACCGCCCTCGCCTCCACCGTCAACGTGTGGATGCTTTATCATACGCTCAAGAAGCGCGGCCATTTCGAAGCCGATGCGCGGCTGCGGCGGCGCGTGCCTCGTCTTGCCGTCGCCGCCATCGTGATGGGCGTCGCGCTCTATTTCATCGCGCCACATATCCAGCCCTACCTTGGCGGATCGCTGTTCCGCCGCGCGGGCGGTCTGCTCGTGCTCGTCGGTGCGGGCGGCGTGGTCTATGCGATCGCCTGCTTCTTGACGGGCGCATTCGTGCTCGACGATTTGAAACTGATCATGAGACGGGCCCGCCAGGCATGACGAGCGAGAGAGCGACACGTGTCCTGTCCGGGATCCAGCCCACCGGCGGGCTTCACCTCGGCAATCTCCTCGGCGCGATCCTTCGCTGGGTCCGCATGCAGGACGAGGCCGAATGCCTGTTCTTCCTCGCCGACCTCCACGCGCTCACCGTCGACGTCGATCCGGCCGAGCTGCGCAGCAACGTGCGCGAGATGGCAGCCGCGCTCATCGCCAGCGGAATCGATCCGGCCAAGTCCACCTTGTTCGCCCAGAGCGCGGTGCCTGCGCATGCCGAGCTCGCCTGGCTGCTTCAGTGCACCGCCCGGATCGGCTGGCTCAACCGCATGACGCAATTCAAGGAGAAATCGGGCAAGAACCGCGAGGGTGCCTCGGTCGGGCTGTTCACCTATCCGGTGCTCCAGGCTGCCGACATCCTGCTCTACCAGGCGACCCACGTCCCGGTCGGCGAGGACCAGAAGCAGCATGTCGAGCTGACGCGCGACATTGCGATGAAATTCAATAACGATTTCGACGTCGAGCTGTTCGTGCCGCCCGAGCCCTTCATCGGCGGCGGGACTGCGGCTCGAGTGATGAGCCTACGCGACGGCCGCTCGAAGATGTCGAAGTCGGACCCGTCCGACATGAGCCGGGTAAATTTGACCGATAGCGACGACGAAATCGCGCAGAAGATTCGCAAGGCGAGGACCGATCCGGAGCCGCTGCCGACCGCTCCGTCCGACCTCGAGAGTCGGCCGGAGGCGAAGAATCTCGTCGGCATTTACGCTGCCGTGACCGGTGAAACGATGGAGCAGGTGCTCGGCCGCTTTGCCGGCCAGGGCTTCGGAGCGTTCAAGCCGGCGCTTGCTGACGCGCTCATCGCCCTTCTCGGACCGATCCGGAGCCGGCTCGACGAGCTTCGGCAGGATACGGCCCAGCTCGACAAGCTCCTCGAAGCCGGCGCGGCACGAGCGAGCGAGATCGGCGCTCCTGTGCTCGCGCAGGCGAAGGCCGCGGTCGGCCTTACTCGATAGCAGCGGGCCACCGTGGACAGAGACAATCGACCTTCGCAGGCCCGACCGCTGCCGCTGTCTCAGCGGCTGATGCAGATTGTTGCCGAAGAAGGCCCGGACCGGCTCAGCTTCTCTGATCTCGCGCTGAAGCTGCAGGCCCGCGCCTGGGGCGGTCTCCTGGTGATCTTCGCGGCCATCAACGTCATTCCGCTGCCCCCCGGCGTCAACATCTTCTTCGCCATCCCGCTGATGATCGTCTCGGCGCAGATGGCCATCGGCCGGTCCACCCCGTGGTTCCCGGCGCGGATCGACCGCCGCGGCGTCACCAAGGACGAACTGCGCCGCCTGGTCGCAAAGATCGAATGGGTCGAAGGCCGGGTCGAACGGATGTTCAAGCCGCGCCTGGCCGGGCTCACCGGATCTACCGCAACGCGGGTGATCGGCGTCGTCTGTTTCATTTTGGCGATGCTGGCGATGCTCCCGATCGTCCACGTCGCCCCTGCCGCGGTGATTGTCCTCCTCGGCTTGGCGCTGATCTATCGCGACGGCGCCCTGGTGATTGCTGCTGCAGTGGCGGCGATAGCCGGCGCAATCGTTGCGGCGGTCCTAATCGCATCGGGTGCGGTCGCCGTCAGCTACCTCATGCAC
>DATCJM010000187.1:0-14211 GCA_036562805.1 Sphingomicrobium sp. | reverse complement strand
GATTGCGGCCAGGTCACGTAGCGCGCGAATTTCGGAAGGAAGGCCGCCTTCACGGCAAGGTCACTGACCTGGGCACGCGCGGCGGTCTGCGCGAACAGCGCGACTCCAACAGCCCACAAGATGATCAGCGAGCGCGTTCGCATCAAAATCGCAGCCTGGTTCCCGCGTAGACGCTACGTTTGGCTAGCTGGGAAGCGCCTCGGTCGCCATTCTCGAGATGCGTCCGATGCAGCAGGTTGCGGCCGGCAACGAACAGCTCGACATTGTCAGTCAGGGCGTAAGCGAGCTTTCCGCCCGCATCGACATAACCTGGAACCGCTGGCGGAAGGTCAAGCCGACCGACCCCTCGAACGTCGAGCGTCAGCCTGAGCTTCGGCGCTAGATCCATGTCGGAGCTGCCGACCACCTGCCAGTGCGGATCCGCGCCGAGCGAGTTGCGCGGCTGGGTGTCGACGCGATCTTCGACCAGATGGAAGTTCTTGTGCAGGGTCGATGCGCCGATCGATAATCGCCACCACGGCAGGATCTGGGCCTTCGCCCAGCCTTCAACACCGTATGTATTCCCCTTGCGTCCGTTGAGCAGCTCGATCGGAAGCGTGTTTCCCGGAGAGAATTCGGTCGTCCGAAGATCTTTGTAGAAATTGTAGAAAACATTGACCGAGAGGCTGAGCCAGCTCGCGGGATTGCCGCGGTAGCCCGCTTCGAGCGCGACGAGCTGTTCCGCTCCGAAGTCGGTCGAGGGCGCAAGGATCGGAAGCAATTCAAGCTCGCGGTCAATGCGCGATGGCGTCCGTACGGCCCTCGATACGGCAGCCCAGAACAATGCGTTGGCCGTCGGTTGGAAGGCGAGACGGAAGTTCGGCAGTACTTGCCAGCCGACGAAGCTCGACCGTTCAAGTTTCAGGCCGACGATCAGCGACAGGGTGGGCGCGATCGCGAAACGGTCCTGCGCGAATATGTTGTAAACCCAAAGGCGACGGCTTTCCGGGTTAAGCTCGAACGCGTTCAGATTGTTGATGAAGAGGTCCTTGGTGGTGCGGATTCCGCCGCCGGCGACGAGTTGGTTGGCGCCACTGGTGACATTCAGCTGAGCTTCGTTGTCGATCGTCGAGAGCGATTGGCGCACGAGCGTGACGTCGCTGCTGTACCAGTCGTAATAGCTCTGCAGCTGGAACGACGCGTCTGCACTAAGCACGTGCGACCAGCGGCCGAGGATGTTGTGGGCGCTGTCGCGATCGCCGGGCGACACTTGGTCCGTCGCGTGGAATAGGTCGCCCTGCACCGTGAACGTGTCAGCGGCGCCTCCGAAGTCGGAGCGGAAACCGGCCTGCCAGCTGCGGAAATGGTCGTCGATTGGACCGGCGATCCCTGCGGGGAGACCGTCGCGATTGTCCCAATTGGCATAGACCCGCATCGCGCCCGAGGAGCCGAGTGAAAATCCATAGCGCGCGGCCGCCGTTCGCTCGTCCGGACCGGCCGTTCCCCGGACAAACCCACCGATTGTGTCCAGGGCGCTCTTCGTGGTGATGTTGACGACGCCGTTGACAGCGTTCGGCCCGTACAGCGTTCCTCCCGGGCCGCTGATCACCTCGATCTGCTGGAGGTCCTCGAGCAACGGCTGATGCAACTGCCAGATCACATTGTCCGCGAGCGGCGTGTAGATCGACCGCCCGTCGATCAGCACCAGCAGCTTGTTGCCGGCCTGGATTCCGTTGAACCCGCGAGCAGCGATTGAATATTGGCTCGCGTCAATCTGCTGGACCGTAAGATTGGGTGCCAGCCGGAGGGCCTCGGGAAGCGACGTAACGCCCGAATCCTGAATGTCCTGTCCTGTGATCACATAAAGCGCAGCCGGCGCCTGGCTCAGCGGTTGCTCCTGCTTCGATGCCGACGTGACCTTGATCTGCGCGAGCTGTTCGATCGACAGATTGGCAAGATCAGGCTGCTCTTCGGCCTCCGCCGGTCTCGACCAAAGAAGGATCGAACCGAAAGCGGCCACCCCCACCGATGTTCGCATTGACGCTCCTAATCGCCGGTGCGTCCCCCCGCCGGTGCAGAGGTCATCGGTGATGGACGGGACTCGGTCAAGTGAATGCATGTCGACAAGCGATGGAAATGACAGACATTCACTTTTGTAATGACGCCGTCCTTGCCCGCGAAATTGCGGCGTGCCACGGCACGTCGATGGATGATCGAAGCGCCGCGGAACAGGCATTCAGCAAGGTTCCCGCAATCACGCTCGGCTTCTGGATCATCAAGATCCTCGCAACGACTCTCGGCGAGACGGGCGGCGACACGGTGACGATGAGCTGGCTTGGCGAGACGACTCCGGACGCGGTCGCCGGCGGCTATCTGATCGGCACGGCAATTTTCGGAATTGTGCTGATCCTTCTCGTCTGGGCGCAGATCCGCGCGCACAAGTTTAACCCGTGGCTCTACTGGGCGACCATCGTTGCGTCGACGACGTGCGGTACGACGCTTGCGGACTTTGCCGATCGTTCGCTCGGCATAGGCTATCCAGGCGGATCGCTGCTCCTCCTCGCCTGCGTGCTCGCGTCGTTGTTCGCATGGCACAGGACGCTTGGGTCGGTGGACGTGAACCGCATCGTCGGTCCCCGCGAAGAAACCTTCTACTGGGTCACCATCACCTTTTCGCAGACTCTGGGTACCGCACTCGGCGACTGGGCCGCGGACGCAACCAGCGAGGGCGGCTGGGGCCTGGGATATGGAGGCGGCGCACTGGCGTTCGGCGCCGGTCTCGCTATCCTCGCACTCCTTTATTTCACGAGCCGTAAGGTGAACCGCGTATTCCTGTTTTGGGCGGCCTTCATCCTCACTCGGCCGCTCGGTGCCACCGTCGGCGACTTCCTCGACAAGCCGGTCGCGAAGGGCGGCCTCGAGTGGAGCCGCCCGCTTGCGTCCGCCGTGCTGGCGATCGTTATCGTCGGTCTGGTCCTGATCCTGCCGCAACGGCCGGGCCGGCATCCCGGGGACGCAGACGCGCGCGCGTGAAGCTGAGGTTTCTCGCCGCGTTCGCATGCGCGGCATCGGCTCCCGCCTTTGCCGGGCCGCCATATATTACCGATGACCCAATTCCGACGGACACAGGTCACTGGGAAATTTATGCGTTCACCAACGGCGAAGGGCGCAGATCGACTTTCGATACGGACGCCGGATTCGACCTCAATTACGGCCCGGTGAAAGACGTCCAGCTCACCGCGACGCTTCCGGTCAGCTTTTCGCACGAACCGGGGAACGGGTTGCGAACCGGCACCGGCGATATCGAGGTCGCCGTTAAGGACCGCTTCTTCAATGACGAGAAGAATGGTCTGTCGGCCGCCGTTTTCCCGCGCGCGTTCCTCCCGACCTCGACGCTGGAGCATGGCGAACGCACCCGGCTATTATTGCCCATATGGCTTCAAAAGGACTTCGCGGGCGGCACCAGCATCTTCGGCGGGGGCGGGTTTGAGCTGAACCCCGGCAGCGGCAACCGCAACTTCTGGCAGGCCGGGCTCACAGTCACCCACGACCTGAGCAGGTCTCTGTCGGTCGGCGGCGAGGTCGCGTGGCAGCAGCGCGATTCAAGTGCCGGTACCGCCGAGACCGATGCCGGCCTCGGCACGATCATCAAATTGTCCGATCATTACGCGCTGCTTTTCTCGGGCGGGCCGACCTGGGCCGGCCACCGGAACGGCTATCATTTCTACGGTTCGCTCGGCCTGTTCTTCTAGGGCCCGACGACAAGTACCCGGAAGCTCCCCGGCGCCGCCTTGGGGCGTTCGCCCGCAGGAGCCGGCGCGAGCGTCGCCGACGGGAGATAGGCGCGGCCCGTAGACGGGTCGACCGCGATCGTCCGCGCGCTGACGGCGGTCGGCACCTGTTCGAGGACGACTGGCTTAGCGCCCAATCGGATCACCGTGAGATTGCCGTCTCGCCCTGCTGGGACGAGTGCGAGCTTGTGAACCGGGTCGAACGCCGCACCGTCAGCGCCCTTGCCTGTCGGCAGCTTGGCGATCTCGCGGCCGTCGGGCGCGGAGACAATCGCGACCGCACTACCGCCGCACGCCGACACGATCTCCTTGTCGCGCGCATCGACGGCAATCCCCGTCGGACCGTCGCAGTCGTTGAGCGGGAAGCGGCTGATGACCTTGCGCGTGCGCGTGTCGAGGACCGCGACTTCGTTCTTGTCCTCGACGTTCACGTACATCCGGCCGCGTCCGTCGGCTTCGCCCATCTCTAGCGAACCGCCGACCTCAATCGTCGCCAGCACCTTGGCCGACGCAGCGTCGACGACGGTGATATCGCCGCTGCCGGGGTTCATGATCCAGATCGTGCGCGTCGCCGGATCATAGGCGGCTGCATCGGGCTTCGTCCCGGTGGGAATTGTCGCCCGAATGCGGCCGGTCCGGCCGTCGAACAGATATGCGTTATTGGTCTCGCCGTTCGTCGAGACGACTTCGTGCGTTCCAGGAATTGCGAGGGCAGCGTGCGCGCGTTGCCCACCAACCAGCTTGTCGATCGCCTTGCCTGTGCGAAGGTCGAACGCAGTGACACGATCCCCGTGCGCTACGTAGAGACGCTGATCGGCAGGCGCGACGCTGAGCAGATCCCACCCGCCGTCGCCGGCAGCAAGCCGGTCGATCACGTGCAATTGCGGCGGCGGCGCAGCAGCAATCGAGAGCAGAGCTGCAAGGATGAGCGCGCGCTTCAATGGCCATCTCCCCTTCATCGTTCGCATAACGAATATCCACCGCGAACAGCGAAGGCGAGTTACTCTTGGTTCAGATACCGAGCAGGTCCTTGGCGCGCATTGCGAGCTCGGTTCGGTTGTCGACGCCGACCTTGTCGAAAATAGCGTGGAGGTAGACCTTCACGGTCCCCTCGGTGACTCCGAGCTGGCTCGCAATGTCGCGGTTCCTCAGACCCTGCCGGACGAGCTCCACCAGCTCGCGTTCGCGCGGAGTGAGCGAGGGCGCCATGGACGCGCGCTCCTTGGCAGCGCGCGTGCGCTCGGCAACTTCCGGGTCCACCCAGCGCTGGCCGGAGCGGACCTGCGCCATGCATTCAAGCAGCAGCCCCGGATCGGACGTCTTGAGAACGATCCCTTCCGGCGCGAGGGCATCCGCCGCGACCAGCTGCGGATCCTCCATCCCGGCGGTCAACAGGATGATCGAGGGGGCGCGCTTGCCCTCGCGGAGCTGGCGAAGAACGTCGAGGCCGGAGCCGTCCGGCATGTTGACGTCGAGGAGAAGAATGTCGGGCTTCAGCCGCTGCACCTGGGCCATCGCATCAGTCCCGCTTCGGGCACGCCCGACGAGCTCGTAATCCGTTCCGCGCATGAGCTCGTCGAGCGCTGCAGCGATCATCGGATGGTCATCGGCAATAAGCACTCGAGTCATGCAGCAGCTCCTGTAAGCGGAAGCGTGATCACCACATTGGTGCAGCCCGGTCTCGAATGAAGCGAGAGCGAGCCATGCGCCCGGTCGACGCGCTCCTTCAGCGACCAGGGTTCCACAGGGGAGGCGCCATTGACCGAAAGGAATCCCGATCCGTTATCCTTGACCTCCATCCGCAACTGATCCTCATCGACGCCGACACCAACATCGATCCGGCTGGCCTGGCCGTGCCTTACCGCGTTGGCCACGGCTTCACGAAGCAATTGCTGCAAATCGAGCTGCAGCCGGATCGGGATCGAGGCGTCGTCGTTCGTTGCGTCGACCCGGCACTCGACGGACCATTGCTGGCTGAGGCGACGCCCGAGCGTCTTCAGCTCCTCGACCGCCTCGCTGAGCTCGAGTTCGCGGTCTCGGCGGAGCGCGGAAACGAAGGCGCGTATCTCCCCTTGTTCTTCGATCAGCAGGCGCTTGAGCTCCTGGAGGTCGGTTCCGATCTTCTCGCCGGCGTGGCTCCGGCGGGCCATGGCTTCGACGCGGAAGGTCGCTCCGGCGAGAAACTGGACCAGGCTGTCGTGCACGTCACGCGCGAGCGACAGGCGCGTTGTCGCAGCTGTGCGCTCCTGGATGGCGAAGAGCAGCCCTTCCCGCTCGAGTATCGACGCAGCGGCGCGGCCGAGCTCGTTCCCGAGCTTCAGGAAATCGACCGACAGGTCCCTGATGTCCCACAATATCAGCCAGCCCTTCTGATTGCCCGTGCGAACTTCCGCGATCATCCCTTCGGCGGCGCCGAGCTCGCGCAGGCTGTCGCAGTCGACGAGCCTCGAGGCCTTGGAGAATCGATACCAGCCGTCGCTGCGTCGGCATAAGGACCGATCCTTGGCGGCCTTGAAGAGAAGAACGGCAATGTCCGCTTTCATTGGCGAAGCAATCGACACCGGCCCTGCATTGCCGTGCGACGCGGCGACGCCCGAGAAGCGGCTACCATCCGCCGATGACATGACCAACGCTCCCGACCGCGCCTGCGAGCCGTTCATCGCAAGCGAAAGCGCTTCCAGGTGTGGATCCTCGTCGGAGCCGGACTCTTGCTCCATCTCGTCGACGTCAAAGAACAGCCTGGTGAATTGTTGGTGGATACCGAACCAGATCAGCACCGCGGAAAGAATCACCAGGTGCCCGCTTCGAACAATGAAACGCTGCAGCTCGAATGCGTAACTCCCCGCGACCAATAGTCCGCCCGCGAGATAGAGCAGGACGAGCGCCGTCGCGGTCAGCATCGTCTCGCGCCAGCCCCAACGGATAGCGGCGGAAAGCAGCGGGAGTATGAAGAAGAGGAAAAACGGGCTGGTGTAGCCGTTTGTCGAGAAGATGATCCCGGTGAAAACCGCCATGTCGAGCAGATGCGCCGGTGCGGCGAGCCGGGCGTCGAGCCACCAGTTGCGCCAGCACATGACAGCCAGAGCGATCGATGAAAGAACATAGAACAATAGCAGCGCGTAGGTTTGCTCGGGCGCTTGTGCAGGCTGGCTCTGATCCAGCCAGATCGAGAGCAGGAACAAGGCGGAAAGCATGATCCGCCCAAGCGCGATCACGCGGCCGCTCTGATATTTGAATATGCTTCGTGGTCCAGCAAAGGTCACGGCAAGCTGCCCCCGAGCAATGGCTGAGCCAGATTAGACAGAAGCTGGAGCCGGTCAAACCGGCAATAAGTCTAGCTCGCGAGGCGCTTCGATCCGAGCCCGAGCACCATCTGGTTGGCACGCTCGTAGGCGAGCGGCTTGCCGAACAGATAGCCCTGGATCGTGTCGCAGCCGAGGTCGCGCATGCGCTCGAAGTCTTCCGCAGTCTCGACGCCTTCGGCGGTGATCGACATGCGGAAGCTTTTTGCCAGCTGGACGATCGATTGGATGATGGCGACGTTTTCTGGCCGCGACCCGGCTTCGCGAACGAAGCTTCCGTCGATCTTGAGCTTGTGGAAGATCGCCTTGTTCAAATAGCCGATCGACGAATAGCCCGTCCCGAAATCGTCGAGCGCGATACCGACGCCGAGCGCGCGCAGCCGCTTCAGCACGTCGAGCGTCGGACCGTTGTCGCCGAGGAATACGCCCTCGGTGACCTCGAGCTCGATCCGGTTGCCGGCCAGCTTGTTGCGGCCAAGCGCTTCGCTGACCAGGTTCGGAAGCGCCGGGAGCACAATCTGCTTGGGGCTGACGTTGAGCGCCACGGTGATCGGCTCGGGCCAGGTCGCCGCGGCGCGGCAGGCCTCCTCGATCACCCACTCGCCGATTGCGGGCATCAGCCCCGTCTCTTCGGCAACCGGGATGAATACGGCCGGCGGCACTAGTCCGCGCTTCGGATGGTTCCAGCGGATGAGCGCTTCGAAACCGATCAGCTTCTGCGTCTTGGCGTTGATCAGCGGCTGGTAGACGAGATAGAATTGCTTCGACGCGATCGCATTCCTGAGGTCGGCTTCGAGCCGGACGCGGTCCTCCTGTTCGGATTGCAGCTCGGACGAGAAATAGCGCGCGCAGCCGCGCCCGGCGTCCTTCGCCTGATAAAGCGCCAGGTCGGCTTTAAGGATGAGATCATCGACGGTCGCGCCGTCGATGGGACCGAACGCACATCCGATCGACACGCCGATGCGGATTTCGGTCTGGTCGACGATATATGGTTCCTTGATCGAGGCGATGATCCCGTCGGCGAGCTTTTCGACGTTGCGGCGACTCTGCGCATCGGGGATGACGATGGCGAATTCGTCGCCGCCCATCCGCCCCACTTCGCCCTGTGCGCCGACTTCGTCAACGAGGCGCTTGGCAACGGCGCGAAGCACGGCGTCGCCCTTCGGGTGGCCGAAAGTGTCGTTGACCGGTTTGAAGCCGTCGAGATCGAGGAACATGATCGCGCAGGGGACATTGCCGGTCGTCGAGGCGCGAAGTGCTTCCCCAAGAAGCTGGCGGACGCGGCCGCGGTTGGGCAGCCCGGAAAGCACGTCGACGTTGGCCAGATGCGTAAGCCGCTCCTGCGTCTGCCGGATTTCCGTGATGTCGGATCCTACTCCGCGGAAGCCTTCGAAGCGGCCTGCGGTGTCGACGATCGGGTCACCGGCGATCGAGATCCAGCGGGTGCCGCGCGGCGTCTTGAGCTCCATTTCGAGCGAGTTGAACGGCTGCTTGCTGAGGAGGACGCGGCCGAGTTCGGCATGGCCCCCGAGGAGGGCCGGAAGCGAATGGCCGATCAGCTGGTTCGCGGGCTTTCCAAGAAGCGCACTCATACGCGAGCTGATGTAGGAGCAGCGGTTTTCCTCATCGACCTGCCACAACCAGCCGACGCCGCGCTGCTCATATTCCTGGAGGAGGAGGCTCGCGCTTTCGCTCTGGCTGCCGACGTCGGCGTTGGTCTTCAGCTGGTGGAATGCCCAGCGGGCGACCGCAAGAATGCCGAAGATCGACACGCCGAGCGTGAAGACGATCGACAGCATGTGCTGGAACGGAACGGTATGGCGACCGACCAGCAGGGCGCCCGCGACCCCTCCGGTGAACGCGATCATCCATGCGCTTGCGCACGGCGGGATCACGACCAGGCCGAGGGCTCCAACTCCCAGGCCGGCCATGACCGACGCCGCGATCACCTGCGTTCCGGGATCGAGCGACGGGAAAAGGTAAAGCGGGAGGCTGAGCCAGACGAGGGCGCGCAAGGCGACCTCCCCGACCATGGACCACATCGGCACCCGGCGACCCGAGCGCCCGACGCAGGTGATCGACTGCGTCCGCGCAAGCTGCATCCCGCCAAGGTTGACGACGGCGACCGCTGCGATCCACGGCAAAACCCAGGTCGGGCGGACGTCGCCCCATAGGTTGGCCGCCATCATCAGGGCGGCGACGATGTTTGCGGCAGCGAAGAACGGCGCGAGCTGCGCACGCGAGATCAGTTGGACGTCCCTTAACGGCGAGCTTTCCGATTCCGCTTCGCTCACCGTCAAACCCGCCGACTCACCGCCGGGAAGTCGAGCTGAAATCAAGCGCTTATACCGATCTGGAGCTTCGTACATCCGCCCGCCGTCCAACGTTGGACCGCCTCCTTACCCAAAGAGAGTTGAGGCCCGGTTAAGCTCTCGGCTCATTTCGCCGCGAAAAATCGCCTCGTTTGTTGCCCAAGATCAGCGCGGAACCTCCAGGGCGCGGTCCTCGCATTGCCGTGCAAGCGCATCTATATGCGGACCGATGGCGACCGACAGTGCCACCCTCGACCGGCGGGCCGCGGCGCCGAGGCGCGCAGCCGATGGGCCCAAAATCCAGTCGCCGGCCGACCCGATCGTCCGCGGCATGGGCCTCAACCGGCCCTTTTTCGAAGACAAGAATCGCGCCTTCTGGATCCTCCAGTCGATCGGTTGGAGCGGCTATTTCTTCCTCAGGACCCTGTCCGGCTTCGCCAACAACCTTGGCTGGATGCTGCTGGTCCATACCTTGCTCCTCACCGCGACGGGTTATTCCCTGACCTTGCTGATGGGGTCGCTGTTCCGGCGGCTCATCAAGATGAAGCCGGTGTGGACGCTCGTCCTCTCCCTTGCCGCGGTGGTGCTTGCCTCGGGCATTTTCTCGATCATCGAGACGTGGAGCGTCGCGACGTTCCTCAAGCCGGATTTCAAGCCGCAGGGCCTCGCTTACCTCGGGGCCCTGCCGCTGAATTTCGCGCTGCTCGCGGCGTGGACGGCGCTCTATTACGGGATCAACTATTTCCTTCTGCTCGAGGACCAGATCCGGCTCCGCGAGCGGCTCGAAAGCCAGGCGTCGAGTGCGCAGCTGGCGATGCTTCGCTACCAGCTCAATCCGCACTTCCTGTTCAACACTCTCAATTCCATTTCGACCCTCGTCCTGCTCAAGCAGACCGAGCGGGCCAATGCGATGCTCGCGCGCCTCTCATCCTTCCTCCGCTACACGCTGGCGAACGAGCCGACCGCGAAGGTCACGCTCGCCCAGGAAGTGGAGACGCTGAAGCTCTACCTCGAGATCGAAAAGATGCGGTTCGAGGATCGGCTCCGGCCGCATTTCAAGATAGAGAGCGAGACCATCGGCGCCCGCCTCCCTTCGCTGCTGCTTCAGCCGTTGATCGAAAATGCGATCAAGTACGCGGTGACTCCGGCGGAGAATGGCGCCGACATCTGGATCACGGCGTCGCGTGAAGGCCAGGCGGTGCGGATCGAAGTGGCGGACAACGGCGACGGCGCCGGTTCCGAAATCGCGGCGAGTCCGTCGACCGGCGTCGGTCTGGCGAACATTCGGGACAGACTGTCGCAGGCCTATGGCGCAGCGCACCGGTTCGAGACGAGACAGAACGATCGCGGGGGCTTCAGCGTTATTCTCGAAATTCCCTTTGAAACCGGAGAGACTGCCTGATGACCATCCGGACCATCCTGGTCGATGACGAGCCGCTTGCGACGCAGGGCCTGCAGCTTCGGCTGCAGGCGTTCGACGACGTCGAAGTGGTCGCAACCGCGGCGAACGGGCGCGAGGCGATACGCCAGATCAAGACCCACAAGCCCGACCTCGTCTTTCTCGACATCCAGATGCCGGGGTTCGACGGCTTCTCGGTGATCCAGGGGCTGATGGACGTCGAGCTGCCGTTGTTCGTCTTCGTGACTGCCTTTAGCGACCACGCGCTACGGGCGTTCGACGCGCAAGCGGTCGATTATCTGATGAAGCCGGTCGACGAGGACCGCCTTGCCGCGACGATGGACCGTGTCCGCCAGCGGCTTTCGGAGAAACGAAGCGCCGAAGAAGCAGGCCGCCTGAAGGAAGCCTTGGCCGAGCATGCACCCGAGGCAGCCGAAGAGCTCGCGGAAACCACGAGCGATGCTCCCGCATCCAATCGCTACGAGAAGATGATCAACATCAAGGACCAGGGGCAGATCTTCCGGGTCGACGTCGACACGATCGAGAGGATCGACGCCGCCGGCGATTACATGTGCATCCAGACGGGCGACAACACCTTGATCCTGCGAGAGACGATGAAGGATCTCGAAAAAAGGCTGGACCCGCGCCGCTTCCAGCGCGTCCATCGATCGACGATCGTCAACCTCGATCTCGTGCGGCAAGTGAAGCCGCATACCAATGGCGAATGCTTTCTTGTGCTCGATTCGGGAGCGCAGGTGAAGGTTTCGCGTTCCTATCGCGATGTCGTCGCAAGATTCGTCCATTAAGCCGGCCCGCCGAAGCGGATCGCCGGCTGGCCTGAAAGGTCGCCGCATCCTCGTCGTCGAGGACTCGCCGGTCGTCGCGCCGTTCACTGCGGACGCGCTCGACGAGCTCGGCTGCGTGGTTGTCGGCCCCGCTCCCAACATGGCCGCCGCGCGCGAGTTCGTCGAAGCGGGAGAGTTCGACGCCGCAATGATGGATATCCACATCCGCGGCGCGCATGTCTTTCCGCTCTGCGAGATGCTCGAGGCGAAGAAGGTCCCGTTCCTGCTTACGAGTGGCTATGCCGATTGGCAGATGCCCGAGAAATGGGAGGGCCGTCCGCGCTTGCAGAAGCCCTACACCATCGACCAGGTCGAAAAGGCGCTGAACCGCCTTTTCGACTGAATCACATCATATTGTTGGTGGTCGAAGTGGCCGGAGCGCCCATCGTCTGCGGACCGCCGGTGACGGCGCCGCCCGAGGCGATTTGCTGCTGGATCGCCTGGGTCAGCTGCGGGGTGGTGGTCGTCGCAGTGCAGCCGGCCTGACCGTTCGCGATCGCAGCGGCCAGCGCATCGACCGACACGCCGCACACCGTGGCTGCGACATTGATCGGCACCTGCGCATTCACCGGGATGTTGTCACGATTGATCTTGAGCGAGACCGACAGGTCGTTGAGAACATTCTGCAGGTTCACGTTGACCAGCGTCGGGATGCTCGTGCCGCCTCCGCCGCTCCCGCCCGTCGTTCCGGCTGGGGTCCCAGCGGTAACTTCACCCGCGGAACTCGGCGCGGGGGCCTGGGTGGTCTTGCAAGCGACCAGGGAGAGAGCGCCGATTGTTGCGGTGGCCCAAAACGCGGAACGTGCCTTCATGTGAACTCTCCAGCTCAGATTAAGAATGGGGAACCGTGGTGGTGTCCGTCGGCTGCGGCGTCGTCGTGGTCGTCGTCGGCTGCGGAGTGGTCGTCGGCGTTGTCGTGGTTGGCGACGTCGGCGTAGTGGTGCCGGTCGTGCCCGTGGTGGTCTGCGCGCCGCCGCCGACCGATCCGTTCGCGGCCAGCTGCTCCTGAATATATTGCTTCAGCTCGGGCGAGATGCTGTTGGCCGTGCATCCGCTCGATTTGCCGCCGCCTGCGCCGATCGACAGGATGTTGATCGATACGCCGCAAATATTGGCAGCGATGCTGATCGGAATCTGCGCGTTGATCGGAATATTCGCCTTGTCGATGTGCAGGTCGAGCGCGAGATTGTTGAGAACGTTCGACAGATTGACGTTCACAAGCGAGGGCACGGCGCTTGCCGCGCTGCTGACGCCCGAAGCGACGGCGGACCCGGCGCTGGCAACGCCGTTGGCGGCCGATGAAACCGTCTTGCATCCGGAAACAAAGACAAGAGCGAATAGGGCCGGAGCGGCGATGATCTTGCGCATGACTGGGTTCCTCTGTTGCCGCCCGTAACGCCCGGCGAGCGAGGATTGTTTCACCTGCGAAGCCAGCCTTGAGGGACTCCATTGCGCTCGTCGGATCGGCGACCTAGGCCCGTCCCATGGCCAGCAAGTTCGACATTTTCGCCGCGCTTCACGTGCCCGGCGACCCCGTCACTCTCTACAACATCTGGGACGTGGGCAGCGCGCTGGCCGTCGTAGCCGCCGGAGCCAAAGCGCTGGCGACGGGAAGCCATCCGGTGGCCGACGCGAACGGCTGGCCCGACGGCCAGAACGTCCCGCTCGATTTCGCCTTGGCGAATGCCGGGCGAATCGTTCGAGCGGTCCAAGTTCCGCTGACCGTCGATTTTGAGGGCGCCTATTCGACCGATCCCGAACAGGGCGGCGAGAACGTCGCGCGTCTCAAGCAAACGGGTGCCGTGGGCTGCAATTTCGAAGACCAAGTCATCGGCGGGGAAGGGGTTCACCCCGTTGATCTGCAAGTGCGACGTATCGCCGCGATTCGCCGCGCGGTCGGCGACGATTTTTATATCAATGCGCGCACGGACCTTTTCCTCAAGACACAGACCTATGATGACGCGCTCGTGGATCAGGTCGTCGAGCGCGGGAAGGCCTTCGCGGACGCGGGGGCAAGCGGCTTCTTCGTTCCGCGGCTATCCGATCCTCGGCAGATTGCCCGAGTCGTCGAATCCGTGCCGCTGCCGCTCAACGTCATCGCCTTCCCAGGCTCGCCTCCGAAGGCGGAGTGGGCGAACGCCGGTGTCGCGCGGATTAGTCACGGTCCCTTCCCGCACCGGGCGCTGATGGCGAAGCTGACTGAAATGGCGCGCGAAGCGATCGGTTGAGCTTCGGCTCAGCTGCTCCTGAGCTTCCACCACGGCCGGCGCGGACCGGACTTGAGCACGGTCTTGCGGAACAGCTGAGAGCCTACCCGCAGGATTAGCGCGACCCAGAGAATCTGCCACAGCAGCGCGGCGACGTGCGGCCAAAGCTCCGGCTCCTGGGCTGCGCGGGCGAGCATCGCCATCGGCGAGGACAGCGGGAAGATCGCCGCGGCCAGCGCCGTGGGCGAATCCGGATTGCCGATGGCCGTCGATGCGAAGCCGAAAATGATCACCTGTGCGAACGTCACGGGCATGGACATGGTCTGCACCTCGCGGACCGTGGACGCCTGCGCGCCGATGGTGAGGAATGCCGAGC
>DATCJM010000173.1:0-6544 GCA_036562805.1 Sphingomicrobium sp. | reverse complement strand
CGTCGCCCGCCATTGAGCGGACGATCTGGAACAAACGCACGCGGCTGAGGTGGGACTTCCCGCTCGGAAAGAGCCACAAAGCGTTCGACGGCACATGGTCGAGCCACTTGCGCACCGCTTCGTCCGCACGCGCTGATATCGGCACCAGCCGGTCCTTGCTGCCCTTCCCGCGCACCATGAGAAACGGCTGTCCTGATCGGACAGCGCCGCGCGGAAGGCTGACCAGCTCCGTCGCGCGGAGGCCAGAGCCATAGAGCAGCTCGAGCAGGGCAAGATTGCGCACGGCGCCCGCTTCGCCGCTGGCCGCGCGGTCTTCGGCGGATTCGAACATCCGCTGCACTTCCGGTTCGTCCAGGATGCGGGGCAACGGACGCTCGAAACGCGGCCTCGGCAAAGCCGAGGATGGATCGTCCCGCCGGAGGCCCTCGTCGACGAGAAAACCGAAGAAGCGCCTCAAGGCCGCCGAGCGACGGGCCACCGTCGACGGCGCAAGGTCGGCCCATGCCGCGCCGAGCCGTTCCACATCGCTCGTCGATGCGTTGACAAGGGCGCCGACCGCCTCGGCCGCTCGGTCGAGATCGTTGCGATAGGCCTGCAGCGTGTGCTTGGACGCCCCTGCTTCCGCGGCCAGCATGTCGAGAAACCGGTCGACGAGCGCTCGGTCGTCCGCGATCACGTTCGCGAAAGCGCCTCGGCAGCAATCATACGGGCAGTAAAATCCTGCCCCGTCCGGCGAAGCGCCGCGATTGCATGATACAGATGGGCGGCCGGGACCTTGTCCCAGTTCGGCGTCTGGAATCCGGTCCCGGTGAGGACGAGGACCGTCCCGGATTGTCCGCGCACCGCGGCGGCGTCGATAGCCCGAGTCCAGCTCGTTGTCGTTCCGAGGCCCAATCCGTAGCGGCGGTTGAGAGAATTGGCGGTATCGGTGCTGATCCGCCCCAAACCTACGAGGCCGGCGACCAATAGCGCGCTGCGAACCTTGTCGCGGCTGTTGTCGCGGCGGATGAAGCCGCTGAGCCGGCCGGTGCCGGCGGCGGTCACATCCGGCGCGACGAGCGCGAGCATCGCCCAGCAGCGATCGCCGTCCGCGTCGTCCATTCCGCCAACCGCCGGAATCCAGCGCGCGGCGGCCGCGTCATAGCCGGCCGCGAGCATCGCGGAGAGCAGGTCGGGCGCATCCTTGCCGAGCTTTCCATTGGGCGTGACCAGCGTCGCTGCCCGTGCGACGAGAGCGCGAGCCGCTTCTTTCTGCAGCCCCTGCTTGCCGAGGCCCAGCATGTGCCGGATCGCGTCCAGCCGCGTCGGCTCATCCTTGCCGACGAACGCCTGGCGCAGCTGCCAGGCGTCGGTCGTCGGCAGGTCCGAGGGATCGGTGGTGTCGTAGATCGCCGAATAGAGGTCGACCAGGCTCTGCGACGAGAAGACGCCCAGGCCGCCCGCGATCATCGCGGACGCAAGCCGCTGCTGCGGAGAAAGGAGCGGCGCGCGCGCCTCGAAAGCACGGAGCTGGGTCGAGGAGCCATTCACGAGCCGGTCCGGCGGCGCCATGCCGGTCCCGACTGCCAGTCCAAACCGCCAGGAGGTGAGACTGTCCACCGGGTCCCAGTCGATCGTTGCCGCGCGCCCGGTCCCCGCGGCGCCGATCACCTTTTGCGGAAGCGACAGGTCGATGCCGCCAATGCGGCCGTGGCGACGGGCATCGTCGATTTGCGCTGAGGCGCTATCGGCATCGCCGGCCAGCGCCGCGCACATCGCCTGGACGAACGGGCGAATGTTGGCGTCGGTCTGCCGCAGGTAGGGTTCGAGAGGGCACAAGGCGGCCATGTCGGCACTGGCGAGCGCCGACTGCACCGCGACCTGTGTCATCTTCGGCGTGAACCGGTTGGTATCGACACCGTCGACCAGCATCCGCGCCGCATCGGCTTCGCCCATGCGCAGGAGCAGCCAGCTGCGCTCGGCGACCCAGTCGACGGGGTTCACGTCGCGCGGCGCGCGCACCTTCGCGAGCAACGCGTCGCGAAGCGCAATGTGGGCCCAGCGCGATGCGAGCGGCGTGTTCATGCGCCGCATGAGCGTCGTCAGGAATGCGCCGCTCGAGCCGCCCCACGGATTGTCGCCGATCCCGATGGCCGCAGGATCGAGCTTTCCGACAGACCAGACGTCGCGGCGCGCCCATCCTGGATATTCGACCGGCGGCTGCACCGGCTGCTGCGGCTGGATCGTGGCGGGACTTACTTCCTCCACTGCGGTTTCGTCCGCTCCGCCGGTGAGGTCCTGATTGGCGGTAGCGGGCGCTGTGCTTGGCGCGGGCTGCGTCGCGCCGATGCCGCCATTGGGATATTGATTGGCCGGCGTCGGCTGCGTCTGCGCGACCTGCTGCGCGACCGCCGGGATCGCGATCGCAAGCGCGGCAGCCGACGCAATCAGTACGGAGTTAGTGCGCATTGCCCCCATTCGCCGCACCCTGCGGCACCGTGACCTCGATCGTGTGGGTCGGCTGCGGCTTCGGCACTGTCGACAAATAGATGAGAGCGCCGACGAGGATGACGAGGATGATGATGAGTACCAGCAAGCGGGACATGGAGGCGCTTTTGCCGAGCGCGGGAGCCGCTGTATAGCCCCCACAGCTTATGGATCTGGCAAAACGTCTCGACCGGCCGATCGTGCTGGTCGGGCTGATGGGAGTTGGGAAGTCGACGGTCGGACGCCGCCTCGCGCGGCGGCTGAGGCTGCCGTTCGTGGACAGCGATGCCGCGATCGAAGACGCCGCAGGCTTATCGCCGGCCGAGGTGTTCGAGCGCTATGGCGAGCAGGATTTCCGCGATGGCGAGCGGCGGCTCGTCGCGCGGCTGGTCGACCAGGGCGATTTGCAGGTCATTGCCACGGGGGGCGGCGCCTTTGTGGACCCGCGCACGCGCGAACTTCTGAATGCGCGCGCGGTCACGGTGTGGCTCGATGCGCCCGTCGATATTCTCACCGAGCGGACCTCGAGGCGGGACACGCGCGCGCAGCTTCGAGACGGCAACCCCAAGGAGACGTTGGAGCGGCTCGCGAACGAGCGCCGCGCCGCATATGAGCAGGCGCATATCCATGTGAAGAGCGGTGTTGGCGCTCATCGCGAAGTGGTCGAGGCCATTGTTCGCGCCCTTGAAGAGCACATCTCCCGCGAAACTTAGGCGGGCGTCGGTCTCTCGTCGGCGAGCGGACGATCCTGGCCGAAGGAGGTTTCCCAGCCGGCACGAATGTCGCCGGTCTCCTGCTGCCGCTCAAGCCGGTCGCAATCGCGCATTCGGTACTCGCGCTCCACTCGCTCCGTCTCGCGCGAATCAATGCCGCTGGCGCGCAAAGCTGCCTTGCCCATGACGACCGCGCTTTCGAACAGCTCGCGCTCGGCAAGAACGAGGTCCAGGCCACGCAGCTCGATGAGGTGGCGCCGATCGAAAGCGCGCACCATCACCGATGCTTGCGGAAAGGCTTCGAGCACCGCTTTCACCGCGCTGCGGGAAAGCTCCCCGTCTTCATTGTCGTTGCAGAAGGCGATGACCTTTGCGGTGTCCGCCCCGGCCGTCCGCAGGAGATCGAGGCGAAGGCCGTCACCATAATAGACCTTGGTGCCGAACTCACCGGAAAGCTCGATCTGCGACGGCTTCTTGTCGATGATGGTGACGCCGATGCGCTTCGCCTGGAGCATTTGCGCGACGGTCTGGCCGAAGCGTCCGTAACCGACGACGATCGCGCTCGTCTGCGGCGAAAGCTCGGGCCCCTCGAGCCCGTCCGCGGGCCGCGCTTCGCGCCGTTCGAGCCAATCGGTGAGCCGCATCAGGAAGGGCGTCGTCACCATCGACAGGGTAACTACGGCGCTGAACAGCGATGCGGCCTCGGTCGAGATGAGCAAAGCAACGGTTGCCTGACCAAAGAGAACGAACCCGAACTCGCCGGCCTGGCTGAGCAGCAGGCCGAGGCGGAAGCTCCTCGTCCAGCTGCACCTGAACGCCCGGCTGAGAATCGTGATGAGAATCGTCTTCGTCACGATGACTGCAGCGGCGAGGCCGATCACCAGCAGCGGCCGCGCGGCGACCAACCTCAGATCCAGCAGCATGCCCACGGAAAGGAAAAAGAGTCCGAGAAGGATCGAGCGGAACGGCTCCACGTCGCTCTCGAGCTCATGGCGGTACGGCGATTCGGCGAGCATCACGCCGGCGACGAATGCGCCGAGCGGCACGGACAGATGCAGCGAATGCATCACTGCTGCGGCGCCGATGACCGTGAACAGGCCGGCGACGATGAACAGCTCGCGCTCGCCGAGCCGCCCGACAAGCCGCAACAGAGGGTTGAGGATCCATCGCCCGACGAAGACCAGCGCGATGACCGCCAGCAACGTGTAGAGCGCAAGCTTCCAGCCGGTCGGCGCGCCGGGATCGAGCGGCGCGCGCGCCATCGCCCCGATGATCGTGATCATCGGCACGATCGCGAGATCCTGAAGCAGAAGGATCGAGAAGGCGCGTTCCCCCTGCGGCGTGTTCAACTCATTGTCGGCGCGCAGCATCGGCAGCACCTGAGCCGTCGATGACAGCGCCAGCGGAAGGCCGATCGCCAGGGAAGCTTCCGGCGAGAAGCCGACCCCGAAATAGACAATCGCGCTGATCGCGAGGCCGCAGAGCACGACCTGCGCCAGGCCTAACCCGAAGATGTCGTTACGCAGCCGCCACAAGCGGCTCGGCTGCAGCTCGAGCCCGACGATGAACAACAGAAGCGCGATGCCGATCTCGGTGACGCTGGTCAGCTGTTCGGGATCGCGGATCAGCCGCAGGACATTGGGGCCGATGAGCGCCCCAGCCACGATGTAGCCGAGCGTCGCACCCAGCTTGAGGCGACGGAAAAGCGTCACGAAAACCAGCGCGGCGCCGAGCATGATGGCGCCGCTCTCCAGGATTGCCGTGGTCGCCTGGGCCGTGCTTTGCGGGTTCACCGCGCGGCTTCCATGGCGGCGAGGAGCGCGCGGAAGGGCAACAGGATCGCGCCGTGCCGCCCTTTGCGGGGCCGCGCCGCCTCGAGCACGTCGAGACCCGGCCAGCCGCCCGCGTCATCCTGCTCCTTCGCGAGCCAGCGACTGATGCTGATCAGCGCATCGGCGACCTCATCGTGGGCGCGTCCGATCGCATGCTGCTGGACGAGCGCGGCAGAGGCCTGGTCGAACGCGCAGGCATGGACGCGTTGGGAGATCATCCGGACGCGCCGTTCCTCGTCGAGCTCGACCGCGATGATAATTCGGCTGCCGCAGGTCGGCGAGCGCATCTCCGCGCGACCGTCCTCGCGGTCCAGATCACGCTCCTCCTGCAGCGACGCCGCGAGCCGCAGGATTTCGGTCGTGTAGAGCGGCCGGCTCATTCGCGACGCCAAGTAGTGCCGCCCGGCCCGTCCTCCAAGATGATGCCCTCGGCCCTGAGCTCGTCGCGGATCCGGTCGGCAGCGGCAAAATCGCGCGCCTTCTTCGCTTCGGAGCGTGCGGCAATGAGGCTTTCGATAGATTCGGCAGTGTGCGACTCGGTACCTTTCGCCGCCATCGTGTCATCACGTTCCGTGATGTTAGCTGACCCGATGATTCCTCCCTGAAACCATTGTCGATGCGAATACTCGAGCAAACCAAGCAATTGCGCGCTGGCCTTCAGTTCACTCCCGCTCAATGCAGAGAGCCGCGACAACGCCAGCGGTGTGTTGAGATCGTCGCTGAGTGCCTCGAGAACTCCATCGTGGACGCGACCCGGTTCCGTGTCGCCGGCCTTCCGGTACAAGCCGTCCAGCGTCGCTTTCGCCTGGTCGACGAGCGCCTCAGTCCATGGCAGCGGCTGGCGGTAGTGCGCGCTTAGCAGCGCCAGCCGCAGCGTCTCTCCCTTGTGCCCCTGCGCCAGAAGCTCCGCGGGCGTGACGATGTTGCCGATACTCTTCGACATCTTCTCGGCGCCCATGTCGACGAAGCCGTTGTGGACCCAGAAGCGCGCGAGCGGCGCTCCCCCATGGACGCAGCGGCTCTGCGCGATCTCGTTCTCGTGGTGCGGGAAGATGAGGTCGAGCCCGCCGCCGTGGATGTCGATCGTCTCGCCGAGATGATGCTCGATCATCGCCGAGCATTCGACGTGCCAGCCCGGGCGCCCGCGGCCCCACGGCGAATCCCAGCCGATCACGCCCTCGGCGCTCGGCTTCCACAGCACGAAGTCCGCAGGGTCACGCTTGTAGGGTGCGACTTCGACCCGCGCTCCCGCGATCATCTGCTCCCGGTCGCGGCGGCTAAGGACGCCGTAGTCCGGATCGCTGGGCACGGAGAACAGCACGTGCCCCTCGGCCTCATAGGCATGGCCGCCGCTGACCAGGCGCTCGATCATCGCAACCATCGGCCCGATCTCTTGCGTCGCATGCGGCGCGACGGACGGCGGCGCGACGCCGAGCGCGCCCATGTCCTCGAGATAATGCTTCTCGTAGCGTTCCGTGATTACCCACGGCTCGACCCCGTCCGCCTCCGCTGAAGCGATGATCTTGTCGTCGA
>DATCJM010000152.1:0-5522 GCA_036562805.1 Sphingomicrobium sp. | reverse complement strand
CGGCCTTGGCGGAGCAGGCGGGCTCCCGGGGCCCGGAGGCGCGGCCCCCGCGGCCCTCCCCGGGCTCGGCGGCTCGTCGCCGTTCAACCTGCCACCTGGTTTCGACAAATTTTCGAAGAAATAGAGCAATATACGAAAGGAAGTTATAATGGCAGTTGCAATTCGTCTCTCGCGCGGCGGCTCCAAGAAGCGCCCCTATTACCGGATCGTTGTGGCGGACAGCCGCAACGCCCGTGACGGCCGCTTCATCGAGAAGGTCGGCACCTACAACCCGCTTCTGGCGAAGGATTCGCCCGAGCGTGTGAAGCTCGACACCGATCGTATCCAGCATTGGCTGGGCGTCGGCGCTCAGCCGTCGGACCGCGTTCTTCGCTTCCTCGACGCCGCCGGCATCCGTGAGCGCACCGCGCGCAACAACCCGCAGAAGGCGGAGCCGGGCGAGAAGGCCAAGGAGCGCGCTGAAGCGCGCGCAACGAAGGAAGCCGAAGCTGCTGAAGCCGCGGCTGCTCCGCAGGCAGAGCCAGAGGCAGAGGCCGAGGCGGTGGTCGCCGACGAAGTCGAGGCTGCAACCGCCGAGCCTACCGCGGAAGCGGACGCTGTCGCCGACGAGGTTAGCGAGCAGACCCCGCCGGTCGCAGAGGAAGCTCCGGCCGCGGAAGCGCCAGCTGCCGAAGCTCCCGCCGAGGAAGCTGCTACCGAGCAGGCTGACGCCACGAACGAGGGCGAATCTGCTGCGGAGCCGGCCGAGGGCGCCGACGACGTCGCTCCGCCGAGCGCCGAATCGCCTCAGCCCGCCGAAGCCGCGGGCGAAGGTCAGTCGACCGAGGAGCCTGCCGAGGGCGCCGCTGAGGACACCCAGGCCTGAACATGAGCGAAAGCGGCGAGCGTAGGATTGCGCTCGCCGCGGTGGCCGGCGCGCATGGCATCCGCGGCGAGCTGAGGCTGAAGCTGTTCAGCGAAAACGCCGAGAGCCTGTCGCGTTACAACCGGCTGTTCGTCGCCGGCTCCGAGCGCCGGCTCCTCGCCATCCGTGTCAGTGGCAAGGGCGCGGTCGCGCGCTTCGAGGGCATCGCCGATCGCTCGGGCGCCGAAGCGTTGCGCGGCGGTCTTGTCGAAGCGAGCCGATCGGACCTGCCGCCGCTCGAAAAGGGCGAATATTATCACGCCGACCTCATCGGCCTCGCGGCTGCAGACCGGGAGGGGAACGCGATTGGCGAAGTCGTCGCAGTTGAGAATTACGGCGCGGGCGACCTGCTCGAGATCGAGAGCGCGGACGGCCGGCGCTCACTCATTCCATTCAAGCCGGGCATTGCCGACCTCGAAGGCGACAAGGTCGTGATTGACCCGGTGTTCCTGGCCTAGGATCCGTCTTCCGCATCGACGAGCTCCGCGCGCGGCTCGCGCCATCGCGGCTCCTGCGAGCAAAGATCGTTGCGGATGGTTGTCGCAGCGACGCCGCCTTCGCCCATGGCATGGCTGATCTGGTCCAGCCCGTGCACCACGTCCCCGGCAGCATAGAGCCCGGCCACGCTGGTGCGCTGGTGATCGTCGCACAGGAAGCAACCGTCCTTCGCCAGATCGGCGCCGAGCATGTCGCCGAGTTGCGTGTGGGTGTCGGACCCGAGCGCGGGATAGACGCTGTCGAACGTGTGGTGGCCTTCGGCGGTGTCGACGACGATGCAGTCGCCGGTGATCGCGACCGCTTGCGCCGGGCCGTCGACGCAGTCGATGCCGGCGTCCTTCAACTTGCGCTGGTCCTCGGGACCCAGCTTGAGCGCCGTATCGGGCGCGATCAACGTCACGTCGGCGGTGTAGCTTCGGATAAAGACGGCCTCGGCGACGCCGTGGCTGCCGCTTCCGATCACGCCCACGCGCTTGTCGGTGACCTCATAGCCGTCGCAGATCGGGCAATAACGGATCAGGCCGCGCGCAAGCGCATCGTCGTGGAGCTCCTCGTCCATCGGCGGGCGCCGGTTCGAGACTCCGGTGGCAAGCAGGACGGTTCGCGAGATCGCGCTTCCCGATCCCCACGTCGCGGTGAACAGCCCCGTCGCCTGGTCCCGCTCCAGCTTGGTGACGAACTCCGTCTCGACCTTCGCGCCATATTTGCACGCCTGGTCACGCATGCGCTGAAGCAGCTCCTTGCCGCTGATGCCGTCAGGAAAGCCGGCGTGGTTGCGCGTGCACGGAATCCACGAGGCGCGGCTCTTGCCCCCGTCGACGACCATGATGTCGAGATGGAAGCGCGCCAGGTAAATGGCGGCGGTCAGCCCCGCAGGGCCGCCGCCAATGATCAGGCAATCGAGGATTTGCTCGTCCATGCGCTGCCCAATGGATTGTGATAGCGGCGGTTCCGATGAGCTTTCGCGCTTCCGTCCTGACGCTCTACCCCGAAATGTTCCCGGGGCCGCTCGGCGTCAGCCTCGCCGGACGGGCGTTGGAAGAGGGGATCTGGAGCCTGGACGCGACGAATATCCGCGATTTCGCCACGGACAAGCATCGCAGCGTCGACGATACGCCCGCGGGCGGCGGCGCGGGCATGGTGTTGAAGCCGGACGTCCTCGCAGCAGCGGTCGATAGCCTGGTGGACGGGCGGCCTATGCTTGCCCTGACGCCCCGCGGAGCACCGTTGACGCAGCGGCGGGTGCGCCAGCTCGCGGCGGGCGACGGGGTGATCCTGCTGTGCGGCCGCTTCGAGGGCTTCGACGAACGAATATTCGACGCGCGCCCCCTGGAACCGGTCTCGGTCGGCGACTATGTGCTCTCGGGCGGCGAGATCGGGGCGATGGCGATCCTCGATGCTTGCGTGAGGCTGCTTCCCGGGGTAATGGGCGCGGCCTCCAGCGGAGAGGAGGAGAGCTTCGAGCAGGGGCTTCTCGAATATCCGCACTATACCCGACCCGTCGAATGGGAAGGACGCACGATCCCCGAAGTGCTGCGGTCGGGGGATCATGCGAAGATCGCGGCGTGGAGACACGAACGCGCGGTCGAAGATACACGGCTAAGGCGGCCGGACCTGATCGAGCGCCACGGGGGCGCATCGCAGGCACCGCCCTCTGGCGCGCGGCGACGAGATACGAAGGCTGATTTGACATGAACCTGATCGAGACCCTCGAGCGCGAAGCGATCGACGCGCTCACCGCCGACAAGAAGATTCCCGAATTCCGCCCCGGCGACACGCTCCGTGTCGGCGTCAAGGTCATCGAAGGCGACCGTACCCGCGTCCAGGCATTCGAGGGTGTGTGCATCGCCCGCTCGAACAAGGGCGTCGGATCGAGCTTCACCGTCCGCAAGATCAGCTTCGGCGAGGGCGTCGAGCGCGTTTTCCCGCTTTATTCGCCGATCATCGATTCGATCGATGTCGTTCGCCGCGGCGACGTCCGCCGCGCCAAGCTTTATTACCTGCGGGGCCGCACCGGTAAGGCCGCCCGCATCGCCGAGCGCCGCGACATCCGCCGCGACGTCGCCGGCGGTCAGGGCGCCGAGACCGAAGCGAAGCGCGCCGACAACGCGCCGAAGGCCTGATCTTCGGCAATATCGAGTCGGCCTGATGCAGGCAGGCTTGCCGCACGGACAATTGCAGTCGTAACAAACAAGGGCGCTCCGTTCGGGGCGCCCTTTCTGTTTCCGCGGGGACCTTCGATGAAGCTGCTTACTCCGCTCGCCGTCGCGGGCACCCTGATGATGGTGACCATGTCCAACGCCGCGCTTGCCCAACTCGCACCGCCGCCCGGCGTCCGGCAGATCCAGACCCTGAGCATCGAGCGCGTCTTCGACAGCCCGTCGCTGAATGGGCCGGTCCCGCGGCTGCCGAAGCTGTCGCGCGACGGGCGCTATCTCGCCGTCCTTCGCAACCGGCCCGAGGATCTCCAGCGATACGACCTGTGGGCGTTCGACCGTCAGACCGGCAAATGGTCGATGCTCGTCGATTCCGAAAAGCTCGGCACAGGCGAAGCGATGTCCGAAGCCGAGAAGATGCAGCGCGAGCGCAAGGGAATCGTCAATCTGAAAGGCATTGTCACCTACGACTGGTCGGCCGACGGCAAGACGATCCTCGTTCCGTTGGACGACAAGCTCTATCTCGCCGGCACCGATGGCAGCCTTCGGGCGATCAAGGGAGCGGGCTCGGGCGAAACTCTGAACCCCGTCCTCAGCGAAACCGGCAAATATCTCTCTTTCCTGCGCGACAATCGGCTTTGGGCTGGCCCCGTCGGCGGGGCGATCAAGCCGGTGACGCCGGCCGAAGGGAAGCTGATCCACTGGGGCGAGGCGGAGTTCGTCGCCCAGGAAGAGATGGCCCGCTACACCGGCTATTGGTGGTCGCCGAAGGACAGGCGGATCGCGGTCGAGCGATTTGACGAATCGCCGGTGGACGTCCTCACGCGCGCTGCGATCGGCGCGACCGGCACCACGACCACGCAGCAGCGCTATCCCGCCGCCGGCACGCACAACGTCAATGTGGCGCTCTACGTCATCGACCCCGATGGCGCGCACAAGACCAAGGTCGACCTCGGGACAAATCCGGACATCTATTTGACGCGCGTCGACTGGGCGCCGGACGGCAAGACGCTCTACGTCCAGCGCGAGAACCGCGGACAAACCGAGCTCGACATGCTCGCGGTCGATCCGTCGACCGGCCACAGCCGCCTTTTGTTCAGCGAGAAAGCGGCGCCGCAGCATTGGATCAACCTCACCGACAATTACAAATTCCTCGACGACGGGAGCCTCATCTGGTGGTCGGAGCGCGACGGTTTCGCCCATCTCTACCGCTTTGCCGGCGGTCAGTGGACGCAGCTGACCAGCGGGCCATGGGTGGTGAAGGACCTCGCCGGCATCGACCAGGAGGCACACCGGCTGTTCTTCACCGGGACCAGGGACGACGTTCTCGCGCCCCAAGTCTATGCAATCGACTATCTGACCCCGGGGACTCCCCAGCGCCTCACCGATCTATCATTCACCAACGACGCCTCGATGGACAAGCACGGCAAGACCTTGCTCGTCACGCGCTCGTCACCCGCGCAGCCGGCGCAGGTCTATCTCGCCGACCAGGCCGGCAATCGGCTGACCTGGGTCGAGGAAAACAAGCTCGACGCCAGCCACCCTTATGCGCCCTACATGGCCAGCCATCGCCTGCCGACCTTCGGCACGATCAAGGCCGCCGACGGCACCTTACTCTACTGGAAGATGATCACCCCGCCGCTCGTGCCAGGCAAGCGCTATCCGGTCTTCTTCGAGCATTATGGCGGGCCCACCGGCCAGACGGTGATGAAGAACTGGACCACGCCGATCGAGCAGGCGATCGTCGACCAGGGCTATGTCTATTTCGATATCGACAACCGCGGCAGCCCGAACCGCGGCGTCGATTTCGAGAAGGCCATCTATCGCGCGATGGGGTCGGTCGAGGTCGCGGACCAGAAAGCGGGCGCCGAATATCTGAAGAGCTTGCCCTTCGTCGATCCGAACAAGATCGCGATCTACGGCTGGTCCTACGGCGGTTACATGACGCTGAAGCAGCTGGAGGC
>DATCJM010000225.1:0-2844 GCA_036562805.1 Sphingomicrobium sp. | reverse complement strand
CGCCGCCGCCGATCAGCAGCGAGCGGCGAGTGATCTCCAGGCAGCGCCTGCACATCAGCGAGCTGCCTCTGCTCGGCGGACATCCTGGCCGGGTCTCATCCGGCCAAGAAGGCGCTCGACCATCTGTGCCGCACCCTGAGGGGTCCTCAGGTCGCCGAACTTGATGCCCGGCACCTGGCTCGCCGCGTCGACGACGTTGAACCACACCACCTGCCCGGTTTTGAGATCGACGAGCGATGCATAATCGAGCTGCTCGGCGCCGCCCACGTTCGGCGCGCAGAAGCCGACCACGCAGCCGGCAAGCCCAAGCACGCCGAGAGCGATGCGCCCGGTCGAGGCAACCTGGTCCTCGGCATGGAGGAACAGCGCATAATCATAGCCGCTCTGCTGACCGAGCTTCACGGCGTCCGCGCCGAGCGTCCAGTCGAGCCCGCGACCGCGCTTCGTGGGCAAGTAATTGCCGTTGTATTTCGCATCGACGATTGATTCATCTACGACGAAGTTCAGGCGCTCGACGTCGGCTAGTTCCTGTTCCGGCACGCCGGGGAGCTCGTTCCTGTGCTCGATGATCGTGACGTTGCCGCCGCGAGCGGCCTGCTGCGCGCGAAGCGCGGCGATGATGTTCGCGCGCGCCTCCTCGGTCCATTCCGCCCGCGGCTCGACCATCCCGCCGGTGGTCAGCGAGCCGACCGTCACGTCGGGGCGAAGCACCAGCAGCTTGTAATTTCCCTGAGGCGGCGTGAACTGCAGGTCGGCATATTGGCGCGTCTGCACGCAGCCGCCGAGCACGAGCGCTCCTGTCAGCATCGCCGCGACGGCACATCTGCCCATCCGAAAGTCCCTCCCCGAGAGCGACAAGTGTCGCTTCATGCCTGAACTACGGATGAAAGAAAAGCGCGTGTTTATAGATGTTTACGGGTGCGGGCAAAAAGCGGGTGTGCCGTCGAGGCAATGCCCGTCGACGGAGCCGGCCGCGATCGGAAGCTCGATCAGCGCCGCAAGCGTCGGCATGATGTCGACCGTGTCCGCCGGAGCCATCACGGTCGCGCCCCGGAAATCGGGCCGCCAGAAGATGATCGGCACCCGGCGGTCATAATCCCACGGACTGCCATGCGTCGCGACGAAGCCGTGGCTGGTATCGGCGATGGGGGTGACGTCCTTCTTCAGGATCACGAAGAGGTCCCCCGAGCGGCCCGGATAGAAGCTGGCGCGCGCCCGCTCAATGAGGCTCCATTGGTCGGGCGGGCTCGTCGGCAGCGGAGTGGCGGCGATCTCGGCGGCGGTGAACACGGCCTCGACCTGCGACTTGGCGCTATAGGCGGCAACGGCGGCGTCGAGCACACGCTTCTGGTCGGCGGGCGAGAGGTGCTTGTCGATGTACATGTCGCCGAAATTGCTGCCACCGATCAGGCCCGGCCCCGCAATGCCGAGCTTACCTGCCAGCATCGGGCCCATGACGCCGGAGCCCAGCGATGCATCCACTCGCGCGGCATCGGCGACGCCCGCGAGCCGCTCGCGCTCCGGAATGTCCTTCCCGCCATGATCGGCGGTCAGCGCCACCGCATAGTCGATGCCGCGGCTGTCGAGCGTCGCGAGAAAATCGCCGATTTCGCGATCGAGTTCGGTCAGCTGGAGGCACATCTCCTCGCCCTCGGTGCCATATTCGTGGCCGACATAATCGGTCGCGGAGAGGCTCACCGAGAGAATGTCCGGCGACGCGCCGCGCCCAAGCCGCATCTCGTCGACAAGGCTGGCTGCAAGCGCGAGCGTGTCGCCGTCGAGCTCGGGCGAAGCGCGCAGCGCGGTGGCATCGCCCGCAGCGCGCGCGAGCTGGCCGGCCCCGACCGGCTTTCCGCCACCCTCGACGGGAATCGCCCTCCCCTTCGACTGGCAGAAAGGCGGCGACTGCAGCGGCGGACGCGGCTGCGCGAGCGCGGCGGCAATGGCCGCATTCACTTTCGGGACGACGCGCGGCACCGGCGCGCCTGCAAGGTCGGTCGTGAACTGCTTGCCGTCCCAATACCAGCGCTGATCGGCATGGTGACCGCTCATCATCACCGCGGCCCGGTCCTTGCCCGAAACCGCGACATTGCGGCTGGCCGGCCAGCGCGACTTCATGAGGTCGCCAAGCGTCGGTACCATGAGATGGTCGGGCGACACCTTGTAATGCGCCGACGACGTGCCGGGCGCCGTCTCGTCCTCCGCGCAGTAGACGGTCTTGTCGGCACGGACGATCGACTGGTCGACCCAGGTGTTGCCGATGATGCCGGTGCGCGCTGGATGATCGCCGGTCAGGATCGTCGAATGTCCCGGGCAAGTCTCCGTGTTCGCGTGGCTCTGGAAAGCCTTGTCGAAGACCGTGCCGCTCGCCAGGCGCGCGAGGCCGGCGGTGAACTGCGGCCGATATTCGTCGAAGAGGCTGGCCGAGAACTGGTCGATGGAAATCACGACCAGCAGCTTCGGCGGGGGCGGCTGCTGCGCGGCGGCTGGCACTGCGACAAGCGCTACCGCGGCTGCCAGCCATTTGCGCATCAGCCGAGCTTCGTCCGGAGGCGCTCGTTGACGAGCTTCGGGTTCGCCTTGCCAGCCATTGCCTTCATGGTCTGGCCGACAAAGAAGCCAAACAGCTGCTCCTTGCCGCTTTTGTACTCGGCGACCTTGTCCGCGTTGGCGGCGAGCACCTTGTCGATCTCGGCGTCGATTGCGCCCGTGTCGCTGGTCTGCTTGAGGCCGCGCTCCTCGACAATGGCACCCGCGCCATGACCGGTTTCGAGCATGATCTCGAACACCTGCTTGGCAATCGTGCCGCTGATCGTCCCGTCGGCGACGAGGGCGAGCAGCTCG
>DATCJM010000089.1:0-7824 GCA_036562805.1 Sphingomicrobium sp. | reverse complement strand
CGCATATTTCACCAAGCGCGGCTACGACCTCGTGGATCATTTCGGGCCGGACGCCCATGTCCTCAACCCGATGTCGGTCGATTGGAAGGCGGTCGCCGCCGGACGCTTGCAGGTGAACCTGCGCCAGCGGCCGGGGCCCGCAAATTCGATGGGGAAAATGAAGTTCATGTTTCCCAACGAACAGGGGATCTGGCTTCACGACACTCCGGAAAAGGAGAAGATCGAAGACGCCGCACGCCTCCAGAGCAATGGCTGCGTCCGTCTGGAAGCCGCGCCGCGGCTCGAGCGATGGCTGTTCAACGGTCGGCCGCCCAATCCGAAAGGCGCGAAACCGGAGCAGAAGGTCGATCTGCCGAGCCCCGTCCCGCTCTACATCACTTATCTGACCGCGGTGCCGAGCGGAACGTCGATCGTCTATTTCGATGACTTCTACGGAAAGGACCGAGGCGAAGCGCGCCGCTTCGCCGGTCTTTTCTAGCTCGCTTCACGCTGCTTCTGGTCGACGTACCAGGGGCGCAGCATCTGGACCTGCTCCCGCTTCTCCTTTTTCGGAGCGAGGCGAGTGAGGTCGAACTGCTGATCGAACTGGACTCCGAACTTGCCCGGCTGAGCCCAGCGCACGACGGCGCGCATCGGGCCGACGCCGACGATATCGATTGCGAGGCTGGTGCCCGGGGCAACGGCGACATCGCATTCCGCCATGGCGCCCATCGACGAGATGTTCCGAAGCTTCACCTCGACCATCATGCCGTCGATGCAGGTTGTTGCGCGGCGCATCAGGCGATGCCGCGCTTCGCGGCTGCACGCGTACCCGTCGGCCTCGACCGTCACGCTGTTGGCCAGCTCGCGGGCGATCGCGCCTTCGCTCGGCTTCCCGAAGATATAGCCCTGGACCATGCTGACACCGAGCTCGCGGATCAGCTGGAGATCGTCGTGGGTCTCCACTCCTTCGGCGCAGGTATCCATGCCCAGCGTCTCGGCAAGGGTCACGATCGCACGGATGATGGCCGCGTTGCGGTTTGTGGTCGACGATGCGCCGCGAACGAAGCTTTGGTCGATCTTGATCTTGTCGAACGGCGCCTTCTTCAAATAGCCAAGTGAGCTGTAACCGGTTCCGAAGTCGTCAAGCGACAGCCGCACGCCCAACTTCTTGAGTTTGGCGAAGGTCTCGTCAGTCGAGTCCCCCTCGGCGAGGAACACGCCTTCGGTGATCTCGAGCTCGACGCGCTCGGCCGACACGCCGGTTTCGGAGAGATGCTGAGCCACCATATCGACGACGCTCGGGTCGTTGAACTGTAGCGGCGACAGGTTGACTGCGACCCGGACATGATCCGGCCACTGCGCGGCCTCTTCGAGCGCGGTCCGCAGGACCCATTCGCCGATCTTGCCGATGAGCCCGGCCTCCTCGGCGAGGGGAATGAACTTCGCGGGCGATATCGGTCCGCGCGTCGGATGCTGCCATCGTACGAGCGACTCGAAACCGGAGATTTCCTCGCCTGCCGCGCGGACGATCGGCTGGTAATGGACCGAGAGCTCACCACGCTCGATCGCCTGGCGGAGGTCATTCTCCAGCAATTGCCGTTCGGCCGCCTCGCTATGCATCGACGGCTCGTACAGCCGGTGCTTGCCGCGGCCGGCAGCCTTGGCGGCATAAAGGGCGAGGTCCGCGTTCCGGACCAAGGCATCGGCGCTCGCGCGTCCGGGATCGCCGATCGCGATGCCGACCGAAGCGCCGATCATGACCTTGTGGCCTTCGATCTGGTAAGGGCGCGAGACTTGCTCGATCAGCGTCCTCGCAAGCGATTCCAGCAGCCCGATGTCGACACTGCCGGGAAGGACTGCCTGGAACTCGTCGCCACCAAGGCGCCCGACCTGTCCGTGGTTCCCCATGACCGATTTAAGCCGCTCCGAAACCTGCCTCAGGAGCGCGTCGCCGATGGGGTGGCCAAGCGTATCGTTCACGTTCTTGAATCGATCGAGGTCGATCATGAAGAGCGTGCAGCCCTTCTGACGATGGGCGGAGTTGCGCAGCGCTTCGTCGAGCGTCTGGCGCATCATTGCGCGGTTAGGCAGGCCGGTCAGCGAATCGAAGCGCGCCAGGCGGGTAATCTCGCGTTCGGACTTGCGCTGCTCGGTAAGGTCAGTGCCGATCCCGCGGAAGCCAAGGAAGCGGCCGCGCTCGTCGAAGATCGGGTTGCCCGACAGCGACCAGTGAACATCCTCCTCGCTCGCCGGGCGGACGACAACGTCAGAGAAGGGGAAGCGCGCCGACAGGTGGAAGCCGAGCGTCTTGCGCTCCTCGGACGATTCGGAAGCATGGTCGACCGAGAGGAGATCGGTGAACTGCCGCCCCAACAGCGCCTCCGGCTCGGAATGGAAATCCTCAGCCAGCTGGCGCGACACGTAGGACAAGGTCCCGAGCGGATCGGTCTCCCAGAACCATCCGCGGCCGCTGTTTTCGAACTCGTCGACGAAGTTGAGCGCCTTCTTGGCCTGCCACTCGAGTGCGAGGCGCCGGCGGCCGGCGGCCACGCCCTCTTCGGTCACCGCGACGCTGTAGATCACCATGACCAACGCGAGCGCATCCACGATGAAGGTGACGAGCAGCGTCGGCGCGAACAAGGCCGTCGCGATGGCGGCGACCACGGCGTTGATGATCGCCAGCGGCGGTGAGGCAATCGAGACCATCGAGCGGATGAAGAAGCCGCTCACCACGGCGAGCGTCGCAAAGCCGCCATCCTGGAGGTGCAGATCGCGCATTCCGGCGCTCGCCACCATCCACAGGATTCCGGTTAGCCCAACGTAGCCGCACATCAGCCGCGTGACCGTATGGGGCGCCATTTGCAGGCGCCGCCAGCCAACCATTACGAGGCCGGCGACAACGTCGGTGACGAGCGATGCGCCAAGCGAAATTGTGACTTTGGCGAGGGCGGCCCAGCCGGCGGATTCACGATCCTGGAACAGCAAGGTCCCGATGATGATCACGTGGCCGACAAACAGCAGCCACGGCGCAAACGTCCACCCGCTTACCCGCCGTTCGGCGAGCGTGGCATCGCTGGTGGATTCGTGGTCACGAACGTCGAACAGGAGGACTTCGCGGGCGGAGGCGCGCGCCGCCGTTGGGAGCTCGAGCTCCGGAGATTTACCGAACAACGTCCGCCGCATTGACCTCACCTCAGTCAGGCAATGCTACGCGCCCGACAGCGGACCTTAACTTTCGGCAGATAAAGTTAGGGCGAAGAAGGAAGGTTAGCCGCGAATTAAGCCTTTATTCCGGAAGGAAATCGGCAACCGACAGATAGCGCTCGCCAGTGTCGTAGTTGAAGCCGAGAATGCGCGGATGTTCGCCGAGCTCGGGCAGCTTCTGGTCGATGCCGGCAAGCGTTGCGCCCGAAGACATGCCGACCAGCATGCCCTCCTCGCGCGCCGCGCGTCGCGCCATCTCCTTCGCATCTTCCGCTTCCACGTCGATCACGCCGTCGAGGACCGAGCGGTCGAGGATGCTGGGCACGAAATTGGCGCCTAGGCCCTGGATCGGGTGGGGGCCAGGCTTGCCGCCGCTGAGAATCGGCGAGCCCGCTGGCTCAACGGCGAAGACCTTGAGGTTCGGCCATTTTTCCTTGAGCACCTGTCCTACGGCGGTGATGTGGCCGCCAGTCCCGACACCGGTGATGAGCGCGTCGATGGGCGTGTCGGCAAAGTCGCGGAGCACCTCCTGCGCGGTCGCATGACGATGGATTTCGACGTTCGCGGGGTTGTCGAACTGTTGCGGCATCCAGCTGTTGGGCGTTTGCTCGACCAGCTCCCGCGCGCGATCGACCGCGCCGGACATGCCCTTTTCCTTGGCGGTCAGGTCGAACTGAGCACCGTAGGCGAGCATCAACCGGCGCCTTTCCAAGCTCATGCTTTCGGGCATGACCAGGATCAATTTGTAGCCCTTGACCGCTGCAACCATCGCAAGCCCGATGCCGGTATTGCCGGACGTCGGCTCGATGATGGTGCCGCCGGGCTTGAGAACACCGCGACGCTCCGCGTCCTCGACCATCGCCATCGCGATGCGGTCCTTGATCGAGCCGCCCGGATTCGCCCGTTCCTGCTTGATCCACACTTCCGCGCGATCGCCGAACAAGCGGTTGATCCGAACCACCGGAGTATTGCCGATGGTCTCGAGGATATTGGCGGCCTTCATGCGGGCTCTCCTTAGGCTTGTGTGCCCCGCAAATCGGGAGGGTCGAAGCTTTTTGCAAGGCGCAGTTCGGGGAACCACCACGACCACAGCAATACGACCCCGATCGCCCCGACGCCGCCGGCAATCACCGCGGCGACGGGACCGATAATTGCTCCGAGGAAACCGCTTTCAGTCTCGCCGAGCTCGTTGGAGGCGGAGATGAAGAGCGACGAAACCGCGCCGACCCGTCCGCGCATCTCGTCGGGCGTGTAGAGCTGAATCAGCGACTGGCGGACATAGACGGAGAACATGTCCGCGGAGCCGAGCAAGGCCAGGCAGATGAGCGACAGCGGCATCGATCGCGAGAAGCCGAAGATGATCGTCGCTGCGCCGAATATGCCGACGGCAACGAGCATCTTGACGCCCACATTGTGCTTGAGCGGACGAGCGGAGAAGAATGCCGCCGTGAGAGTCGCCCCGACGGCCGGAGCCGCGCGGAGATGGCCGAGGCCCTCAGGGCCCGAGTGCAGCACATCCCGAGCGAAGACGGGAAGCATTGCGGTCGCCCCGCCGAGCAGGACTGCGAACAGGTCGAGGCTGATGGCGCCCAGAACGAGGCGGTTCTCACGCACGTAGCGAAGTCCGTCGACCATCTGGCCCCACGGGTTCGGTCCAATCGCGAGCTCGGTCCGCGGGACGGGCGGGATCGCGAGCAGGCACACCAATGCGACGGCGAATAGTATGCTGCTGACCGCGTAGGGCGCATAGGGCGCAAAAGCGTAAAGATAGCCGCCGAGCGCCGGCCCGAGCACCGCGCCGGTCTGCCAGGCGATCGAGGACATCGCGATCGCCTTTGGCAGGATCTCGCGGGGAACCAGATTGGGCGCCAGAGCCCCAAGCGCCGGACCTGCGAATGCCCGCCCGACGCCAAGCAGGGCAGCGACGACGTAGAGGTCGAACAGGGTGGTTCGGTGCGTGCGCGCCAGCCATGCAAGCGCGATTGCGCAACCGAGCTCGAGCGCGACAGATCCTCGCGCGATCCATCGCCGATCGAGCCGGTCCGCGGTCCAACCAGTCAGAAGCGTGAGCAGAAACAGCGGAATGAACTGGACGAGGCCGATGAGGCCGAGCCGAAAGGCGGCTTCCTTCAGTCCCATCGTGTGGCGGGCGATATCGTAGACCTGCCAGCCGATGACGATGACCATCGCCAGGCTTCCAATCGTCCACGTCAGCCGTGCAAACCAGAAGACGCGAAAATCGCGAATTCGCATGGGTTCGGGAACGAGTTTCACCGGCGGCTGAGTAGGGGCGGGCGAGCGGACCGGCAACTCACTTGCCGCGGGCGCCGCGCGCGAGGCCAAGACGGCGGACGAGCCACGGCATGGTCAACCCCTGGACGAAGATCGAGAAGGCCACGACGACGAATGCCGAGAGAATGATCGCGCCCCGCTCCGGCACCGAAGCCGGCACCGCAAGGGCTAGTGCGAGGCCGAGCGCGCCGCGAAGGCCGCCCCAGAAGAGGACGTTCTGGAAGCCTGTCGGCACGCGGAGCTTCGACCGCATGAATATGCTCGAGATCGGATAGACCGCTACGGCGCGCCCGATGAGCACGAGAAGGATCGCGATCGCGGCCGTCACCGACCCAAGGCGGCTGATCGGCGCACCGACGAGCTGGATGCCGATCAGCAGGAAGACGAACGAATTCGCAACGAAAGCGAAGAATTCCCACGCGGCAAGTACATGCGGGCGGCCCTTGTCCGAAATCGCGCCGAGGCTGCCCAGACTGCCAATCATCAGCCCCGCCGTTAGTGAGGCAAGCACGCCGGACGCATGGAGCCGTTCCGCAATCAGGAACGAGCCGTAGGCGGCCAGGGTCGTCAGCGTGATTTCGACCAGATGGTCGTTGGTCCGGCCGGCAAGGAGCAGGACCAGCCCGCTGACCGCGGCGCCGATCAATCCGCCGCCGAAGAGCGTCCACAGGAACGCAGGGATGATATTTCCGAGCCCCGCCGATGCCCCTCCGGCAACGCCCACGAGCACGGCGAACGCCACCGCGGCCACGCCGTCGTTGAGCAGGCTTTCGGACTCGACGAGCATGCACAGGCGTTTGTCGGCCTTCATTTCCTTGAACGCCGCAATCACCGCGACCGGGTCGGTCGCAGCGATCAGCACCGCGAAGAGGCCAGCGCCGATCCAGCTCCAGCCGATGCCATAATGGAGGCCGCCTGCGACCACGGCCGCGGCGACGGCTACGCCGACGATGGCGAGCGTCATCGTCACAGGCAGTTCGCGCCGGAAGTCCTTCCATGGCAGCTGAAGCGCAGCCTCGAACACCAGTGGCGGCAAAAGCACGTTGAATATCAGGTCGCGCGAAAGGGAAAATTTGGGCGCGTTCGGGGTGACCGCGATCAGCAGCCCTGCGGCGACCAGGCCGACACTATAGGGCAGGCCGACTTTTCGCGAGATCATCGCGATGACGCACGCGACAAGCAGCAACAGGCCAATGGGCGCTAGCGAAATGCCGTCCATGCAGCGGGCATATCAGGCGAAATGATCAAGGTCTGCCCTGCTGCTGGTGCCGAGGGGACTAGGAGAACGAAACGGGATCAGTTAGCGTGTGCCCATGGCCAAGCCCAAGTCCCGTTACGTGTGCCAGGCATGCGGCTCCGTCAGCAGCCGGTGGCAGGGGCAATGTCCCGACTGCGCCGAGTGGAACACGCTGGTGCAGGAGGCTGCCGAGATCTCGAGCATCTTCGCGGCGAAGCATAACCTCCAGGGAGGCGGCCGCGTGATCCCGCTCGTCGGGCTTGAGACACCGGCGGCGCTTCCCGACCGGTTGCCGAGCGGCCTTGCCGAATTCGACCGGGCGATCGGCGGTGGAATCGTGGCAGGATCTGCGATGCTGGTCGGCGGCGACCCCGGGATCGGCAAGTCCACGCTCTTGCTGCAGGTCGCGGCGCGGCTCGCTGCCGAGGGACAGAAAGTCATTTACGTCTCGGGCGAAGAATCTGCCGAACAGGTCCGGCTGCGGGCGGTGAGGCTTGGCCTCGGTCGCGCTCCGGTCCGGTTGGCAGCAGCGACCTCCGTGCGCGATATCCTGACGACGATGGGTGAGGGCGAGCCGCCCGCTCTGCTGATCATCGATTCCATTCAGACCATGCATTCCGACCTGATCGAGGGAGCGCCCGGCACGGTCAGCCAGGTGCGCGCCTCGGCGCAGGAGTTGGTGCGCTTCGCCAAGGAGCATGGCACCGCCGTCGTCCTCGTCGGCCATGTGACCAAGGACGGCACCATTGCCGGCCCGCGCGTGCTCGAGCACATGGTCGATACGGTGCTGAGCTTCGAGGGCGAGCGAAGCCACCAGTACCGAATACTTCGGGCGATGAAGAACCGCTTCGGCGGCACCGACGAGATCGGCGTGTTCGCGATGGAGGGCGCCGGGCTGACCGAGGTTCCGAACCCATCGGCGCTGTTCCTGACCCACCGCGGCGAGCCGGTCAGCGGCACCAGCGTCTTCCCGGCCATCGAGGGTTCGCGGCCGGTGCTGGTCGAGATCCAGGCGCTGACGGTGCGGCTGGCGACGGGCGCCACGCCGCGGCGGGCGGCGGTCGGCTGGGACAGCGGGCGGCTGGCGATGATCCTCGCGGTGCTGGAGG
>DATCJM010000087.1:0-1714 GCA_036562805.1 Sphingomicrobium sp. | reverse complement strand
TTGTCGGGCAGGAAACGGTCGGTGATGTAGCGGTTGCCGAGCGTCGCGGCGGCAACGATCGCCGCGTCGGTGATGCGAACGCCGTGGTGAAGCTCGTACTTTTCCTTAAGCCCGCGCAGGATCGAGATCGTGTCAGGCACGGTCGGCTCGCCCACGAACACCGGCTGGAAGCGCCGCTCTAGGGCCGCGTCCTTCTCGATATATTTGCGATATTCGTCGAGCGTGGTGGCGCCGATGCAGTGAAGTTCGCCACGTGCCAGCGCGGGCTTCAGCAGATTGCCGGCATCCATTGCCCCTTCGGCCTTCCCGGCGCCGACCAGCGTATGCATCTCGTCGATGAAGAGGATGATGTCCCCTTCGGCCTGCTTGACCTCGTCGAGCACGCCCTTCAGCCGTTCCTCGAACTCGCCGCGATATTTGGCGCCGGCGATCATCGCGCCCATGTCGAGCGCGAGCAGGCGCTTATCCTTGATTCCGTCGGGCACGTCACCGTTCGTGATGCGCAGGGCCAGCCCTTCGGCGATCGCCGTCTTGCCGACGCCCGGCTCGCCGATCAGTACCGGATTGTTCTTGGTGCGGCGCGCCAGGACCTGGATCGTGCGGCGGATTTCCTCGTCGCGGCCGATCACCGGGTCGAGCTTGCCGTCGCGTGCCGCGGCGGTCAGATCGCGCGCATATTTCTTGAGCGCGTCATAGCGGTCCTCGGCGCCCTGCGTATCCGCAGTGCGGCCGCCGCGCAGCTGTTCGATCGCCGCATTGAGCTTCTGGGGCGTGAGGCCCGCATTGGCGAGCGCATTGCCGACGTCGGTGCCCTTCGCCAGCGCCATGGCGAGCAGGACCCGCTCGACGGTGACATAGCTGTCACCGGACTTTTTCGCGACCTGCTCGGCCTGGTCGAGAATCCGGATCGTGTCGCCGTCCATCGCCGGCGCCTGGGTCGCGCCGCTGCCGGTGACCGACGGGATCTTGGAGACCAGCGCGTCAACTTCGCGCTTCGCGGTCTTTGCGTCGCCGCCCGCTGCCTCGATCAGGCCGGCGGCCATCCCCTGCTCGTCGTCGAGCAGTGCCTTCAACAGATGCGCGGGCGCAATCCGTTGCTGATGCTCGCGAACGGCGATCGTCTGGGCCGCCTGAAGGAAGCCGCGCGCGCGATCCGTGAGCTTTTCAAAATCCATTCGTGCTTACCCCTCTTTCCTTCAACACCGATATGGTGTTGCAGAACGGCAACACAAGCCTTGCGTTAGGGCTGCGGCTGCCCTCGTTCCGGTGTCGGCGTCGCACTTGTCACGGGCTGCGCGACGGCAGGCGGAGGCGCTGGCACAGCTGTCGTGCCCGAAGCCGGCGGTAGCGGCTGTCCCACGGACGCGACATCCTCCGGATGGATCAGTGGCGGGCATTCGGCGGCAACAGCCGGGTCCATATTCCAGCGGCGGAACTTCGTGCTGTCGACGTGGAAGCGCAGGTAGGCATAGAAACCGAGCCCCGCATTGTAGGCGGCGCCATGCTCCGAATGATCGGGGCAAAGCTTCCGCATCAGCGTCACTCGATCGATCGGATTGAGCGGCACCATGTCGATCGCGGAATCGAGCTTGTGCGCGCTCTCGGGCGCACCCCCAGCGCACTTGTTGAGCACCGGATTGCGATAGACCGAAACCGCTTCGACGGGGCCGACCGCGGGGATCACGTAGTCGCGGACATATCGCAGCGTCTCGAC
>DATCJM010000206.1:0-2444 GCA_036562805.1 Sphingomicrobium sp. | reverse complement strand
AAAAAGGCCGCCGGCGGGCGCAGGCGCTGATGACTTCCCTCCCTGCAAGGGAGGGGCTGGGGGTGGGTGCGAGCGAAGCGAGCACTCATCCTCGGGCCGCGCGCGGAGCAGCCGGCATTGAGCCGTCAGCTCCGCAACCCGCCCCTTCCCCCTCCCTTGAACGGAGGGGATGAATGGCGACCAAGAAGCTCGACATCGCGACCTACAATCGCAAGCGCGACTTCACCAAGACGAAGGAGCCGAAAGGGCGCAAGCTCAAAGGCGCGGGCGACAGCTTCGTCGTCCAGAAGCATGAGGCGTCACGGCTTCACTGGGACTTCCGGCTCGAGCTCGACGGCGTGCTCAAGAGCTGGGCGGTGCCGAAAGGGCCGAGCATCGATCCGGGCGAGAAGCGGCTCGCGATGCGGACCGAGGATCACCCGTTGGATTACGGCACGTTCGAGGGGATTATCCCTGCCGGCGAATATGGCGGCGGTACGGTGATGCTTTGGGACAAGGGCCGCTGGATCCCGCAGCCCGGCAAGGATCCGTCGAAGACGATCGAGGAAGGCCACCTCCACTTCACCCTCGAAGGCGAACGGATGAAAGGCGAGTGGGTGCTGTTCCGTCTCAGCCCTCGGCCTGGTGAGCGCGGCGAGCCGTGGATGCTGAAGAAGGTCACCGACGAATATTCCGACGCCGAGAACGGCAACGAGCTGGTCGACGAGGGCACGACCAGCGTGACGACGGGCCGCACCATGGCCGAGATCGCGGCCGGCGAGGACGTCTGGCGCTCGAACCGCGGCGGACAGAAGGGCGGCCGCGGCAAGAGGAAGGCCGGCAATGCGCCCCCTGCCTTCGAGCCGCCGCAGCTTGCGACTTTGGTCGACGATGTGCCGACCGGAAGCGACTGGCTCTACGAATACAAGTATGACGGTTACCGCCTGCTGTTGTCGGTCGGCGACGGAGTCGCGAGCGCGTTCACGCGGCACGGGAAGGACTGGAGCGACAAGTTCAAGTCGCTGGTCAAGGCGGCCGCCAACGTTCCCGCAGGGTGCCTGATCGACGGCGAGGCGGTCGCGCTGGACGAAAATGGCAAGCCGAGCTTCCAGCTGCTGCAATCGACGCTCAAGGACCAGAAAGGCGCGAACCTGGTGTTCTACGCCTTCGACCTCCTCATCGACCGAGGCGAAGATATCAGGCGCTTGCCCAACGTCATCCGCAAGGACCGGCTCGCGTCGCTGCTGGCGGGCGTCAACCCGCCGATCATCTATGGCGACCATGTGATCGGCAAGGGTGAGGCCTTGTTCAAGGAGGTGTGCAAGCAGAAGGGCGAAGGCATCGTCGCGAAGAAGGCGAGCTGCCCGTACAAAGGCGTGCGCACCCGTAACTGGCTCAAGATCAAGTGCATCGAGCGCCAGGAATTCGTGATCGTCGGCTGGTCCGAAAGCGACAAGCGCCTGGGCTTCCGCTCCTTGCTGCTGGCCGCGAAAGAGAAAGGCGAGCTCACTTACGTCGGTAAGGTCGGCACCGGCTTCAACGCGAAGCGCATCGATGAGCTGATGGAGCTGATGAGCCCGCTCGAGGTCGACAAGGCGCCCGTTGAGGTGCCGCGCCCCGACCGCAAAGGCGCCCACTTCATCAAACCGAAGCTGGTCGCCGAGATCGCCTTCACCGAATTCACGAACGAGGGCATATTGCGCCACCCGAGTTTCCTCGGATTGCGTGAGGACAAGCCGGCATCGGAGGTGGTGGTCGAAACGCCCAGGCATCTGTCTAAGTCGGAGAAGAAGTCCGGACCGAGAACTGCGGGAAGCTTCGGCATCAAAATCAGCAACCCCGAACGGGCGATCTTCCCCGACGAAGGGCTCACGAAGGGCGACCTTGCCGATTATTACGCTTCGGTCGAACCCCTGATCATGATCGACGCGGCGCAGCGGCCGATGACGCTGATCCGCTGCCCTCAGGGCCGTTCCTAGAAATGCTTCTTCCAGAAGCACGACACCGGATCGTTCGGGCCCGACGTCAAGCACGTGCCGGTCAAGGAGAAGAAAGGGATCGTCCAGGACTATCTCTACTTCGACGACATCAAGGGCCTGCTGGCCTGCGTGCAGATGGGTACGATCGAATTCCACGGCTGGGGCAGCCGAAGCGACAAGATCGAATATCCCGACCGGCTGGTGTTCGACCTCGATCCCGACGTCGGGCTCGACTTCGCCAAGGTCAAGGAAGCGGCGGTTCGGTTGCGCGGGCTGCTCAAGGACCTTGGGCTCGAGACCTTCCCACTGCTGTCTGGCGGCAAGGGCCTGCATGTGGTTGCGCCTCTCGATCAGTCGGCGGACTGGCCGGCTGTCTCGGACTTCGCCGAGCGGTTCAGCCGCGCGATCGCCGAAGCCGAGCCGGAGATGTTCACCGCCAACATCCGCAAGGTGCAGCGCAAGGGCCGCATCTTCCTCGACTGGCTG
>DATCJM010000204.1:0-2165 GCA_036562805.1 Sphingomicrobium sp. | reverse complement strand
CTCGGCGATTCCGGCATTGACGATGAGAAGGTCGATCGGGCCGTTCGCTGCCCGAGCCTCGTCGAAGGCGGCGGCGATCCGCGCATGGTCGGTCACGTCGCACTGGATCGCGGCGCCGCCGAAGCTCTCGGCCACGGCGCGCAGCGGTTCGATCCTCCGGCCGAGCAGGGAGAGCTTCGCGCCTTCGTCGTTGAGATGCCGGGCGGCGGCCGCGCCGATGCCGGTGCCTCCACCGGTAATCAGCGCATGGCGTCCTTCGAGCGCGCTCCCCATGCGGGCAGCTTGGCGGAACGCCGGTGAGGTGGCAAGGCGGCGAAGCAATGAAGCTAGCAATCCTCGAAACCGGTTATCCGCCGGGCAAGCTCGCCGACGAGTTCGGCAGCTATCCTCAGATGTTCGAGCGGCTGCTCGGGCCCGGCTTCGACGTCGAGACCTTCGACGTTCAGGAGGGCAAGCTGCCCGAGCGGCGCGAGCATGACGCTTATTTGATCACCGGCTCGCCGGCGGGCGTCTACGATCCGCTGCCGTGGATCGCGCCGCTGATGGACTTCATCCGCTCGGCCAATGGCGCGAAGATGATCGGAGTCTGCTTCGGGCACCAGGTGATGGCGCAGGCGCTGGGCGGCGAGGTGATCAAGTCGCCCAAGGGCTGGGGCGCGGGGCTTCACCGCTACAGCGTCGTCCATTCGGAACGCTGGATCGACAGCAATGGGACGATCGCCATTCCGGCGTCGCACCAGGACCAGGTGGTCGTTCAGCCGCCGAACACCGAGGTCGTCGCCGCGTCGGACTTCACGCCGTTCGCGTCGCTTGCGTGGAAGGACCGGCCGGCCGTCAGCTTTCAGTTCCACCCGGAATTCTCACCGGCGTTCGCCAAGGCGCTGATCGAGAAACGATACGACAAGGTGAACGACGCGGACCAGGCACTCGCCTCGCTCGAGGCGCCCAACGACAATCAAGTGGTCGGCGGGTGGATGCGCCGGTTCCTCAACGGAGAACAAGCATGAAGACTCGCGCCGCGGTGGCGTTCGAAGCGAAGAAGCCGCTGGAGATCGTCGAGGTCGACCTCGAGGGGCCGAAAGCGGGCGAAGTGCTGGTCGAGATCATGGCCACCGGCATCTGTCACACCGACGCCTACACGCTCGACGGGCTCGACAGCGAGGGCATCTTCCCCTCGATCCTCGGCCATGAGGGGGCGGGCGTGGTGCGCGAGGTCGGACCGGGCGTCACCAGCGTGAAGCCGGGCGACCACGTGATCCCGCTGTACACGCCCGAATGCCGCCAGTGTAAGTCGTGCCTCAGCGGCAAGACCAACCTGTGCACCGCGATCCGGGCGACGCAGGGCAAGGGGCTGATGCCCGACGGGACTTCGCGCTTCAGCTACAAGGGCGAGACGATCTTCCACTACATGGGCTGCTCGACCTTCTCGAACTTCACCGTGCTGCCCGAGATCGCAGTCGCGAAGATCCGCGAGGACGCGCCGTTCAAGACCAGCTGCTATATCGGCTGCGGCGTGACGACCGGCGTCGGCGCGGTGGTCAAGACGGCGAAGGTCGAGCCCGGCGCGAACGTCGTGGTGTTCGGACTCGGCGGCATCGGGCTCAACGTGATCCAGGGTGCCAAGATGGTCGGGGCGAACAAGATCGTCGGCGTCGACATCAACCCGGACCGCGAGGAATGGGGCCGCAGGTTCGGGATGACCGACTTCCTCAACAGCAAGGGGATGAGCCGCGAGGACATTGTCGCGAAGATCGTCGAGATGACCGACGGCGGCGCCGATTATACGTTCGACGCGACCGGCAACACCGAAGTCATGCGCACGGCGCTGGAATGCTGCCATCGCGGCTGGGGCACGAGCATCGTCATCGGCGTCGCCGAGGCTGGGAAGGAGATTGCGACGCGCCCGTTCCAGCTGGTCACCGGCCGCAACTGGCGCGGGACGGCGTTCGGCGGCGCCAAGGGCCGGACCGACGTGCCGAAGATCGTCGATTGGTACATGGACGGAAAGATCGCGATCGACCCGATGATCACGCACGTGCTCCAGCTCGACGACATCAACAAGGGCTTCGACCTGATGCACGCCAGCGAGAGCATCCGGAGCGTGGTGGTTTACTGAGGAGGCGCCAATGTTCAGCCATATCATGGTCGGGACCAACGACATGGAG
>DATCJM010000062.1:0-2994 GCA_036562805.1 Sphingomicrobium sp. | reverse complement strand
AAGTGGCGGTAACACTTGGGCGGACGTCCCAGATCGGGACTCAGGCCAGCTGGGTCAGATCGAGCGTTTCGAGGAGCGCGAGCCGCGCATGCTCGGCGTCGCTGATCAGCGCCGGGCGCTGCAGCTGGTCATGGCCGATCTGCTCGGGCCAATGGCGGCCGACGACGTCGGCAATTCGGTCGAGTTTCGGGCCGTCGACAAGGAAGCGCGGATCGACGTCGGCCGGGTCAGCGACCACCCGGAGTCGCAGACAAGCCGGGCCGCCGCCATTGGCCATCGACTGCCGCACGTCGACGACGTGCACGCGACGAATCGAGCCGTTGCCCGCAAGATGGTGTTCGAGCCACCGCCAGACTGTGGGCGTCTCGCGCGCCTCGCTCGGGACGATCAGCGTCATCTCGCCGTCTGGCGGGCTCACCAGCTGCGCGTTAAACAAATAGGACCTGATCGCATCTTCGAGCGGCACGTCGGCCGCCGCCACTTCGACATATTCGAACCCGGGCACGAGGCGCTCGCAGGCCTCGAGCAGCGGTGCTTTGTCCGCGAACGCGAGCTCGTGGGCGAACAGCACGCGCTCGTTCGCGACCGCCACCACGTCGTTGTGAAAGGCGCCCCCGGCGATCGCCTGCTCGGATTGTTCAGCGAAGATCGTGCGATCGGGATCGAGCCGGTGCAGCCGCGCCAGCGCCTTCGATGCCTCCACGTGCTGGCGGGCCGGGAAAGCGCCGCCTGACACGCCGAAGACGAAGACTTCGACGCCGCGCTCGCCGTGACTGGCGGCGAGCCGCATATGGTTCGCGGCGCCTTCGTCGCCAAAGGCGGTCGGCACGGGATCGTGCACCGAAAAAGCGCCGTTCGCGAAGGCGAGCCGGAGCTGCGCGAGAGTCGCCGGCCACTCATGGCTTCGATGCGGCATGGTGCGCAGGTTCGCGACAGTGAGGTGGCACTTTCCATCGCCGGTGTCGGGCGCCGCAGACACCGTCGCGGCGTTGGCCGCCCACATCGGCGAAGCCGACATGGCATTGGCGGCAACCGCCGGGTCGGCTTCCTCGATCGTGGTTCCGAGCTCGGCCAACCAGGTTCGATGAGGGCGCGGGTGCGGCAGGAATATGCCCTGGCTCAATCCCAGCGCGATGTTCGACCGCATCTTCTCGATTCCCTGCAGCGCGGCGGCGCGCGGCTGGGAAACCTGCCCGGCGTGGCCCATCGACGCCACATTGCCGAAGCTGAGGCCGGCATAATTGTGGCTCGGACCGATGATCCCGTCGAAATTGATTTCAGTGAGCGCCATCAGCGCGATGAAACGACGATCGGATCGCCGACTTTCACTTCGAGCAGTTCCGCGGCTTGCGGGTCGATCGCGACACCCGTTTTTGGCAGGCGTTTCACGCTCGCACAGCAGGCGCGAAAGTCCTTGAGGCGGCCCGTCGCAACCAGTGCCTTCACCTTTCCGCCTTCAGCGATGTCGCCGACGGTGTCGACCGTCGATTCGCGGATCGTTCGAATATCGTCCGTGTCTGCGGTGACGGTGGGACCGCCGTCGAAAATGTCGATGTAGCGGTCGAAGTAGAAGCCTTCCTCCTCGAGCATCCTCAGCGCCGCCCGCCCGCTCGGATGCGGCTGGCCGATGACCGCCTTCGCCGCTTCGGTAAGGAGCACGACGTAGACCGGCGTTCGCGGCATGAGGTCGGCGATGAACTTGGTGCCATGGACGGCATTGAACTCGTCCGCCTCGGGGAAGGTCATGCCGAAGAACTTGCCGGCAAGCGCATCCCAGAAGGGTGCATTGCCCGCTTCGTCCATCACGCCGCGGAGCTCGGCGAGGGTGACGTCGCCGAAGCGCGCCCGGTGCAGCTTCATGAACAAATAGCGGCTGCGCGCGAGCAGCGATCCCCATCCGCCGGCGCGAACCTCCGGGTGGAGGAACAGGCCGCCGACTTCCGATGATCCTTCAAGGTCCGTGGTCAGGGTCAGCAGCTGGTTACGGAACGTCTTGCCGAGCTCCGGGCTCGACTGAGTCATGGTACTGAGGTGATAGGAATAGAACGGTTGCGACACGCCGACCTGGCCAAACACCTGGCAGGTCCCGCGGATCTCGCCCGTCTTCGGATTTTCGAGCACGAACATGTAGAGGTCGCTCGACTGGCTGTCCTCTTCTCGAGCGAAGCTCTTCTCCGACTTGTCGAGCTTGCCCACGAGCGTCGCGCGGTCGGGCGGAAGGTTGGTGAACCCGCCGCCGGTCAGCTTCGCCATCTGGTAGATCGACCGGTAATCGTCGCCGGTCGCAGCGCGGACACGGTAGGTCATGCGCCCTCCGCGAGCCGCAGGATCGTCAGCGCCGACAAGGCCGCGCGCTCGGCAAGGCTGTCGGCGATCAGATATTCGTCCGAGCTGTGGATCTTGCCGCCGCGGACGCCCATCGTGTCGACGACCGGCACGCCGCATGCCGCGATATTATTGCCGTCGCACACCCCGCCGGTCGGTTGCCACGCCACCTCCTGGCCGAGATCGGCGCCGGCCTGCTTCACCACATGGAAAAGCGCTTCGGCGTCCTCGGTCAAGGGCTTGGGCGGCCGGCCGAAGCCGCCGTGGATTTCGATATAGACTTCGTGCTCCCGGGCTGTCTCATCGACCGCCTTCGCGATCAGGCGTCCGGCAATCTCCTGGTCGTCGGTCGTCCGCGGCCGCATGTTGACGCGCAGGATTGCAAGGTCCGGAACGACGTTGCTCGGCCCGCCACCGTCGATGCGCGCCGGATTGACCGACAGGCCGGGCGTCTTCGACATGGACAGTCGCAGCGCTAACTCGCTCGCCGCGACGACCGCATTGCGGCCGTCCTCCGGGTTGCGGCCCGCATGGGCCGAGCGCCCTTTGATGACGAAGGAGAAATTGCCGCTGCCGGGGCGCGCTCCGGCGAGCGTCCCATCCGGAAGAGCTGCGGGCTCATAGGTAAGCGCCGCGCGCTTGCCCTGCGCCGCCTGCGCGATCAGCGCG
>DATCJM010000061.1:0-7516 GCA_036562805.1 Sphingomicrobium sp. | reverse complement strand
GATTTCGACGTCGTCTTCAGCGATGTGGTGATGCCCGGCATGGGCGGCCTGCGCCTTGCCGAGCAACTGGCACAGGAACGGCCAAAGCTGCCGGTCATCCTTGCAACCGGCTACAGCGAGGAAATCGCCAAATCGGGAAGTGGCGGCCGACCTGTGATCCTGAAGCCTTATCGGCTCGCCACCTTATCCCAGGCGCTGGTCGATGCGATCGGAGCAAATACTCAATAGGAACGCTCTGTCTGCACCGACCGCTTGATCGGGAAGTCCGAGAGGATGGGAAATATGCAGAAGCGTACACTCGGCCGCGGCCTTAAAGTCTCGGCAATCGGCCTGGGGTGCATGGGCATCAGCCAGAGCTATGGAAGCCCCTTGTCGCGCCAGGATGGCGTCCGGCTCATCCGTGATGCCGTCGAACGCGGCGTCACCTTCTTCGACACGGCCGAAGTTTATGGCCCTTTCACGAACGAGGAGGTCGTGGGCGAAGCGCTGCGCCCGCTGCGCGACGATGTCGTCATTGCGACCAAGTTCGGCTTCGATATCGATCCGGACACCGGCCAGAATCGGGGCGTTACCAGCCGGCCCGATCGGATTCGCACGGCGATCGAAGGCTCGCTTCGGCGCCTCGGCATCGACACTATCGACCTTCTTTATCAGCATCGCGTCGATCCCGATGTGCCGATCGAGGATGTCGCCGAAACCGTTCGCGAGCTGATCGGAGAGGGGAAAGTGAGGCATTTCGGCATGTCCGAGCCGGGATTGCAGACGCTTCGCCGCGCCCACGCGGTCCAGCCGGTAACGGCGATCCAGAATGAATATTCCTTGTGGTGGCGCGCGCCGGAGACGACCGGCATCCTCGACGCCTGTGACGAGCTGGGTATCGGCTTTGTCCCTTATTCCCCACTGGGCCGCGGCTTCCTGACCGGCTCGATCACAGCGGACACGGAGCTTGGCGAAAAGGATTTCCGCAGGTCGAGCCCGCGCTTTTCGCCCGAAGCGATCGAAAAGAACCTTGCCTTCGTCGACCTGCTCAAGCGCGTTGCGGCAGACAAAGGCGTCACGGCGGCGCAAGTCGCGCTTGCGTGGCTTCTCGCCCAACGGCCTTACGTCGTGCCAATTCCCGGCACGACCAAGCTTCACCGGCTCGAAGAGAATATCGCGGCAGCGAGCGTGCACCTTACCGCCGACGAACTGCGCGAACTCACCGACGGCGCCGGCGAAATCAAGCCGGAGGGTGATCGCTATGCACCGGCTCAGATGGCGATGGTCGGGCGCGAGGCTGCGGAGAAAACCGAGGCCTGATCAGTCATGGGAAAGGATGTCCGCGCGCGCCGATTGATATTCCTGGGGGGTGACTCGGCCATCGCCGTCCTTGTCGGCAAGCTTGCGGAATGCATCCGCCGCCGCCTGCGCCTCATCCGGCTCGATCAATATGTCGTGGTTTACGTCGAAATATTTTAGCGCCCAGTTCATCAGCACCCAATCTCGCTCGAACAGTTCCAGCGCGGCCGAGCGTTTCAGGCTTGCCGGCGCCGGTTGCGCGCCGAGCGGCGCCGCGAGGGCGACGATCAGCAATGCGGTGAGAAGGCGAGCCATGCGCCCCAAACGCAGGACGACCGCGTCCGTTCACATCACTTTCGACGGCCTAGGGAGATCCTGCGATGGCGCTTCGAACGGCTTTGTGGAGTGCGTCGGCGCGGAACGGCTTTGCAAGAAGCGGCGCGTCGGGCGCCGTACGCTTTACCGCGTCGGTCTCGCTGTAACCCGAGACGAACAGAATCGGCTGATCGGGATGCTTCGCGCGAATCTTCTTCGCGACATCCGCGCCGGAAAGCTCCGGCATGACGAAATCGACGATCACGAGGTCCGGCTTGTCGCGATCCATTTCCGCGAGGCCTTGGCGGCCGTCGGCAGCATCGCGCACGCGATATCCCTGCTCCTCGAGAGCAGCGACGATGAAGCCGCGAACGTCCGGGTCGTCATCGATCACCAGGACCGAACCTGCGTCTGGCTCGAGCTCGCCTAAGCCCTGATCGGCCTCACGCCCGACCACGTCGACCGCTGCCTCTTGCTCCGCCTTGCGGAACAGGAGCTTGACGGTCGTTCCTTCGCCCAGCCGGCTCTCGAGCCGCGCGGCGCCACCCGACTGTCGTGCCATGCCGTAGACCATCGACAGGCCAAGGCCGGTGCCTTTGCCGACCTCCTTGGTGGTGAAGAAGGGTTCGAACGCCCGCTCGGCAATTTCCGGCGGCATGCCCATGCCGGTGTCGCTGATCGTAAGCTCGATATAATCGCCGTCGTCGAGGTCCGGATCGCCGGACACTATCAACTTGCGGGTCGCGAACGTCAGCACGCCCCCCTCGGGCATGGCATCGCGGGCGTTGATCGCAAGGTTGAGAATTGCGACTTCGAGCTGTGTGGGGTCGGCCATCACCGGCATCATCACGTCATCGAGGTCGAACTGCTTGGTGACGCCGGGGCCGAGAACGTTACGCAGCAGCGGCCGCATGTTCTGGATCAGCGGAGCGACCAAGGTCGGTCGGACCTCGAGCCGCTGGACGCGGCTGAACGCCAATAGCTGTGCGGTAAGCCGCGCGCCTCGTTCGGCGGCGGCCAAGGCATTTTCCGCATAATTCTTGAGTTTCGCTTCGGACGCGCGCTTGGCGATGATGTCCAGCCCGCCGACCACGACCGTCAGAAGGTTGTTGAAGTCGTGCGCGATGCCACCCGTAAGCTGGCCGAGCGCCTCCATCTTCTGGCTCTGCCGGAGCTGCTCCTGGGCGGCCTTCAGCTCAGTGATGTCCCGGGCTTCGAAGAGCAGATAGACGACCTTGCCCTTAGGCCCGTGCACGGGCTGCACCGAGACGTCGAGATACGCCATCGGCGCCCCGGCGCGTTCCAGCCGCACCTCCTGCTCGAACAATTTCCCAGACGCCGCATGCTTCACCGCGCGCTTCATGAGGTCAATGTGATTGGAATACATGCGCAAGGTCGGCGCATCCCAGATCTTCCTGCCGACCGCCTCCTGGTGATTATCGGCCCTCCAGGGCGCGTCCTTCTTGTTCAGCTCGACAATGGTCCCATCCGGTTCCATCAGGACCAGGACCTCGAGCACCGTGTCGAAGACGGCGCGGAAGCGCGCTTCGGACAAAGCCAGCTCGCTCGTCTGCTCCTCGACCTGGCGGCGGAGCTCGAGCTCCGCTTCCTTTGCAAGCGTGATGTCCGTCGCAGCGCCGATAAAGCCCACATGTTCGCCATCCGGGCCGAAACGGGGCGAACTGGTGCTCCTCAGCCAGCGATATTCGCCATCGCCGCGCCGGAACCGGCCCTCCAGCGTGAAGGTCTGGAGCGAGGCCTCACCGGCGATGGATTCGGCAGTGATTCGCTCGACGTCATCGGGATGAATCCCGGCCCGCCAATCATAGGTTCGAGCATATTCCCGGTCATCGGTGCCGAGATATTCCATGTACGCGTCGTTGACGAAGTCGCGGCTGCGGTCGAGCCGGGTCACCCACATCAGGATCGGCGCCTGGTTCGCGATACGGCGAAAGCGCGCCTCGCTTTCCTTGAGGGCACGCTCCGCGACCATTTGCTCGGTGACATCCTTGATCACCATCACCATCCCGGGGATCGTTCCGTCGGGCCGGTCCCAGGGAATATATTCCGACTGGACCGCTGCCGGCCCGCGCGTCGGATGGGAAAATTCGGCAACGAAGAATTGCCGCTCGCCGGCAAGCGTCGCGTCGATCAGCGGCTTCCTCGTTTCATAGGTCTCATCGCCCATGACTTCGCGGATATGGCGCCCGACGAGCTCGCTTCGCGGCTGCTCGAAATAATCGGCCAGCGGCTTGTTGAGAAAGCGAAGGATCCGGTCGGAATCGACATAAGCGGTCATCACCGGCAACAGGTCGGCGAGCGCGAGAAGGCCCGGACCGGTAAACATTTCGGCGGGGAGACTGTCTGGGAGCGGCTGGCGGAGCATCTCGTCGATGCTGAGCTCGAGCGCCGGAGCGGTCCCGCCGGCCCGCGAAGCTCCTTTTTTGGATTTGGCCCCCATGGTCGCCATCGTGCCGAGATTAGGTTTTTTTTCCGACGAGTCGATCACCTGCGTTGTTAATGACGAGGTGCCGGCCGTTTTTGGTCGCTAATGGAAACGACGATCGCAGGAGAGGAGAACGCGAATGAGTCTTCCGGACAATTGGCAGTCGGACGAATCGGGTAAAGCGCTGGTGCGCAGCTTTTCCTTTGCCGACTTCAGCGAAGCGTTCGCTTTCCTGACCCGCGTCGCACTCCATGCGGAAAAGGTGGATCACCACCCCGAATTCACCAGCGTCTGGAATCGGATCGACTTCCGCTTGACGAGCCACGATGCGGGCGGGGTTACCGATCGCGATCGGGCGCTGGCCGACGCGATCAGCAGGCTTGCAGGAGACTGAATCGCGGCGCGCGCTTATTGCGCGGCTTCGATCCCCATCACCTTCGCCCAGCGTCCCTCGCGCTTCAAATGGTCCGTTACATCGGCTGACAAAGGCTTCTCGAATGCGATTCCGCACTCGTCGTTCGCCGACCAGACGATGTCGGCGAACAGCTCGATCTTGCCGACAGTGATCAGTGCCGTGGTCCCCTTCTTCGGAAGATGCCGACCGACCAGCTTGGCGCCCGTCGGGGAAACCTCGGTCACGATTACCGCCCGCGAAGATGAAAGTGTCAGGGCCGAACCGGCGAGCACGACCTGTTCCCGCGCGCTCTTGCGCCGGCCTTCGAGACCATCGACGCGTTTTCCGAATGTCCGCATTACATCTTTCCCACTTCGTTGGCCCCCGCCACCAGCCTGTTCATCACAAACGCGTTAGAGCTGGCCTTCAGAAGTTGGTGAACGGTCCATTCACCTTTTCGCGCCGCTTCCCGAGCAATGCATAACGGGGGGAAGCATTAACCATGTTCCGCAAGGTTTTGGCAGCGTCGACAGAGGAAAAGTGATCCCCGACCCCCCGGTTGCAGCTCGGGAATGTTAACCAAGGAGTGGGGTATGAGCAGGTTAATGCAAATTATTCGATGCGAACGTGCTGCCACGGCGATCGAATATGCGCTCGTGGGAGCACTGATCTCGATCGCCGCGCTCGCGGCGATGACGCAGCTCGGCACGAAGATCGGCACGATGTACAACAATGTCGGCAACCACCTCTGATCGGCACTTTGTCGGCCATTGATCGTTCAGGGTTTTGCTGGAATAATGGATTCAATGACGTCTACGTTCGCCATCGCTGAAGTGATCTGCGCCGCCGCGGCTGCGCCGGCGAGCTATTATTATCCCTGCGAGGCTGGAACGAGCTGACGCGCATCCAAGCGACAGATCACCAGCCTCCCGACCCGCCAGAGCCAAGCTCGGCGGGTTTTTTATTGGCCCGGACAGAAGGAACGAACGATGTTGCAGGAGAAGATCAGGAGCGACGCGCCGACGAGTGCCTGGCCCGATTATATCGTTCCGCAGAACTGGGATTCGTTCACCGCCGACGACCATGCGGTGTGGGACCTATTGTTCGCTCGCCAGGTCGATCTTCTCGGCACGCGCGTCGTGTCCGCCTTTCTGGACGGCATCCATCTGTTGAAGCTGTCGCACCCGGGCGTTCCAGACGTGGAGGGGCTGAATGCGATCCTCGAGCCGCGCACCGGCTGGCGCACCGTTGCGGTACCCGGCCTCGTTCCCGACGAGATCTTCTTCGCGATGTTGTCGCAGCGAGTATTCCCTGTCGGCAACTTCATCCGCACCCGCGACCAGCTCGACTATCTCGAGGCACCCGACTGCTTTCACGACATGTTCGGTCATATCCCGATGCTTGCGCATCACGATTATGCCGAAATGACGCGGCACGTCGGCGAGCTCGGTTCGGCGGCGATCGCGGCAGACCAGGGGCACAAGGCCGCGCGGCTCTATTGGCACAGCGTCGAGTTCGGCCTCGCCCGCGAGCATGGCGAGCTCAAGATTCTCGGCGCGGGCCTTGCGTCGAGTTTCGGCGAGGCGCATTTCAGCCTCGAGAGCGACGCGGTCGAGCGTCTGCCCTTCTCGGTCGAGCGTGCCATCAACACGCCCTACAAGCACGACGCCTTCCAGCCGCGTTACCTCGTCTCCGAGTCACTCGAGAAGACGGTCGCGGAGGTGCTGGGGCTCGCGCCGGACGAGTTGATTGCCCTCTAGAGCCTAGAAGCCGCGCTCGCCTCGCGCCGGCGCTGGAGCGCCTTGCCGCGGCAGCTCCATGTTCAGATAGACGGCTTCGAGCGCGACGCGCTGCGCGTCTTCTTCGGGAACGACGCCGGCTTCGTGGCCGCCTTCGATCGCCTCGTCGTAGAAGAATTTATCGCCGCATTGCTCGAGCTTGGCGGCGAACTTACGCGCATGGCCTGGATGCACGCGGTCGTCGCGCGTCGAGGTGTAGATGAACGGCACCGGGTAATGCACGCCGCACTTTAGGTTCTGGTAGGGCGAATATTTGCTGATGAACGCCCAGTCGGCTGGCACGTCCGGATTGCCATACTCTCCCATCCAGGACGCGCCGGCGAGAAGGTGCGAGTAACGCTTCATGTCGATCAGCGGAGAACCGATGATCGCCGCGCCGAACAGGTCAGGCCGCTCGGTGATCGACGCCGACGCCATCAAGCCGCCGTTCGAACGGCCTGAGATCGCGATGCGTCCCTCCTGAGTGACGCCCGTGTCGATCAGGTCCTGGGCGACGCCGAAGATGTCGTCGAACGCATTCTGGTGCTTTTCCCGCATGGTCGCGTGGTGCCAGCGCGGACCATATTCGCCGCCGCCGCGGATGTTGGCGAGGACATAGGCGTTGCCCTCCTGCACCCAGAACAGCGCCAGCGGGCCGGAACGGTAAGGCTCCGTCACCATGTAGGTCGGAGTCTGCGCAAGTTCAAAGCCGCCATAGGCGTGCATCAGCACGGGGACCGGCCCGGTGACGTCCTTCCGGTGAACGAGGAAATAGGGGATCTTCGTGCCGTCCTTCGACGTCGCGAAATGCTGCTCGACCACCATGTTCGACGCGTCGAACTGGGCGGGGAGCGCCTGGACGACGGCAGAGGCGCCGGAAGAGTCGGCACGGAACAAGGTAGGCGGCGTCAGCATACCTTGGACGGTCGCGAATGCCATGTCGCTCGTCGACGCGGTGGCGTTGAGGTGAATGGTCGATTTGTCAGGGAGGGCGACCGGCGTTGCGCTCCACGTGCCGTCGGATGAGCGTGTCAGCGACGCGAGGCGACCGGAGACGTCTTCGAGATATTTGACCCAGAGTTTCGAGTGGCTTGCCGAGACTTCCTCGACCGCCTGGTGCTCGTTGGGGACGAACACAGTCTCGATCGCCGGTGCATGTCCGGCGAGAAGGTCGGGGATGGAATAAGCGACGAGCGCGCCGGCGGGGCGGCCCTGCCCCGGCGACTTCAATGAGGCGATGACCCGGCCGTCGAGCACATCCTCGATGTCGGCATCCTGCGGCAACGGCGACGGAACGAGGCGGCC
>DATCJM010000028.1:0-7984 GCA_036562805.1 Sphingomicrobium sp. | reverse complement strand
TTCGAGATCCCCGGCATGGGCGCGCAGGTGTTCGACTTGAAGTCGCTGATGGGCAAGATGGGCGGCGGCGGGCCCAAGAAGCGGCGCAAGCTCAAGGTGCCGGACGCGTTCGCGCGGCTGACCGAGGAGGAGGCCGACAAGAGGCTCGATCCCGACGACATCAACCGCGTCGCGCTCGCCGATGCCGAGGCGAACGGAATCGTCTTCATCGACGAAATCGACAAGATCGCGGTCAGCGACGTTCGCGGCGGATCGATCAGCCGCGAGGGCGTCCAGCGCGACCTCCTGCCGCTCATCGAAGGAACGACGGTCGCGACGAAATACGGGCCGCTGAAGACCGACCATATCCTGTTCATCGCGTCGGGTGCGTTCCACCTCGCGAAGCCCGCCGACCTGCTTCCGGAGCTCCAGGGGCGGCTGCCGATCCGAGTCGAGCTGAAGGCGCTGACGCAGGAAGATTTCGTGCGCATTCTGTCATCGACGCGCGCCAGCCTGACCGAGCAATATCAGGCCCTGCTCGGGACCGAGGGTGTCACGATCCAGTTTGCCGATGATGGGATCGCGGCGCTTGCGCGCATCGCGGCCGAGGTCAACGAGGCGGTCGAGAATATCGGCGCCCGGCGGTTGCAGACGGTGATGGAAAAATTGCTCGAGGACGTGAGCTTCGAGGCCGAGGACCGGCGCGGGGAGTCGCTGCTCGTGGATGCGGCCTTCGTCGACAAGCAGCTGAGCGGAATCGCCAAGAACGCCGACCTCAGCCGCTACGTGCTTTGACCCTCCGGTAGCGCCACAGGAGTCCGTTTGCGAAGGGCGGCCAGGCGCTCACCTTGACGCCGGCGAGCCGGAGCCGGTTGGCGGCCCAGCTGTTGCAGGTCTCGATCATGCTCGCCTTGCCGGCGGCGCGATAGAATGCGTCGAACGGACCGTAGCCCGGGTGATCGATAAGGATCGGCCGGCCGTGGCTGTCGAGCGCGAAGCCGGCGCGGATCGCCGCCCACAGGCGCCGATATTCCTGCGGACGAAGCCGGATTTGACGGTCGGCGTAACCGGGGCTCGGCACATATTCGGCATGGATGACCTGGGGACCGCCGGTCAGCGCCGACCAGACCGTGCGCGGGGTCAGGTCCCACCAGGTCGGGGTGTTGAGGTAGACGTGTTGCTCGCCGGCGCCGAACGCGATCCAGCGCGCTTGCGCGTCCGGTGCGGCGAAGTCGCCCCTCCGCAGAAGAGGCGTCCAATCGAGTCCCAGCGCCTCCACCGGCATAATGATGTCGGTGTGGATGCCGTTGTCGGCGAGATAGACGGTGGTGCCCTGCGCCGGCTCGGACCAGCCGCGATTCAGCGGAATCATCGACCCGATCAGGGCCGCAGTGAGATAGACGGCGGGAGGTGCGAGGATGGCGGTAATCAACCGCGCAACCCACTTTCCGAAATTGCCTTTTCGTCCCCGCCGCGCCATCGAGCCTCCCGCCGCACCTTGCCACTTATGCTGGCGCTGCCTAGATGCGCCACCGGTCCGGGGCGTAGCGCAGCCTGGTAGCGCATCACACTGGGGGTGTGGAGGTCGCTGGTTCGAATCCAGTCGCCCCGACCAGCATTCAATCACGGAAAGTCCGCAACGCTCGATGTCCAGCCCACCTCTTCAGATGAGCATGATCCAGGCCCTGCCGACGGGCGCGGGCGGCACCTCCGGCATTCTGATCGGCATTCTGCCCTGGGTCCTGATCTTCGCCATCTTCTACATGCTGATGATCCGGCCCCAGCAACAGCGTGTGAAGCAGCACCAGGCCGAGATCGCCGCCGTGAAGAAGGGAGACGACATCGTCACCGGCGGCGGCATCCGGGGCCGCGTGACCAAGGTCAGCGATGACGAAGCGGAGATCGAGATCGCTCAGGGCGTGCGGGTTCGGGTTATCAAATCCACGATTACGCAAGTCGTGAAGCCCAATTCGAAGCCGGCGAACGACTGATGCTTGAATTTCCCCGCTGGAAAGTATGGCTGATCGGGATCGTCGTCGCTATCGGCGTTCTGCTGTCCATCCCGAGCCTGATCGCGGGTTCCCCGCAGCTGGCGTCGCGCTGGCCGGCGTGGTTGCCGCAGTACAAGATCAACCTCGGCCTCGACCTTGCCGGCGGAAGCCATTTGCTGCTCGAAGCCGACGCCGCCGACATGCAGAAGAGCCGGCTGCAGGCGATGCAGGATTCGGTCGAGACGGAGCTCCGCCACGATCCGCAGATCCAGGTCGGCGACACCTCGACCGCCGGCGGGCGGCTGTCATTCCTCGTCCGCGACCCGACCCAGGTCGACGCGGCCGTCGAGCGCATGCGCAACCTGACCAAGCCGGTCGCACTGACCGGCAATCGCGACTGGGACGTGCAGGTCGTCGATTCGACGCGCGTCGTGTTGACCCCGACCGCGTCGGGGACAGCGCAGGCGACGAAGGATGCGATGGGCGTCGCCCGCGACGTCGTTCGCCGCCGGATCGATCCCGGCGGCACGAGGGAAATCACGGTCGTTACCGAGGGCAACAACCGCGTGCTCGTCGAAGTGCCGGGGATCGACAAGCCCGATGAGCTCAAGAAGCTGATCGGGCAGACCGCCCGGCTCGAATTCAAGCTGGTTGATCTTTCTGCCGACCCGAACGCCGTGAAGGCGGGTCACGCGCCGCCGGGCAGCGAAGTCGTGCCGTTGGCCGACGGCTCGGGCGCGATTGCGGTCAAGCGGCGGGTAATGGTTTCGGGCGATCAGATCTCCAAGGCGGTCCAGAGCTTCGACCAGGACGGCCGGCCCGACATCTCGCTGACCTTCGACTCCGCCGGTGCTCGGCGCTTCGGCCGAACAACGCAGGAGAATGTCGGCAAGCCGTTCGCAATCATCCTCGACGGCAAGGTGCTTTCCTATCCGACGATCGAAGGGCCGATCCTTGGCGGCACAGCGCAGATCACGGGCGGCAACTTCACGGTGCAGAGCGCGCACGACCTCGCGGTCAGCCTGCAATCCGGCCGCTTGCCGGTGAAATTCAATTTCATCGAGGAGCGGTCGATCGGCCCGGACCTAGGCAAGGATTCGATTCACAAGGGCGCGATCGCGAGCCTGATTTCGATCGTCGGCGTCATCATCTTCATGCTGGTGACGTACGGGCGGTTCGGCGTCTATGCGAACATCGCGCTCGTCGTGAACGCGTTCCTGATCCTCGGCATCATGGCGATGTTCAATGCGACGCTGACGCTGCCGGGCATTGCAGGCTTCATCCTGACCATCGGCGCCGCGGTCGACGCCAACGTGCTGATCAACGAGCGAATACGCGAGGAAATCCGACGAGGGCGACGGATGATCGACGCGGTCGAGACCGGCTATCGCGAGGCGATGCGCGCCATTTTCGACGCGAACGTCACCCACGTCATTTCGGCCTCGATCATGGCCTATTTCGGTTCCGGGCCGGTGCGCGGCTTTGCGGTCGTGCTGCTGATCGGCGTCGTCACCTCGGTGTTCACCGCGGTTTATTTCACCCGCATGCTGGTGGCGCTGTGGATCCGCCGCGCCCGCCCCCGCATGCTGCATATCTGAGGCGACGAGCGGATGAAGCTTCTCAAGCTGGTACCGGAGGGCACCAACCTCGACTTCATGCGCTGGCGCAACCTCGCGCTGGTGCTGTCGCTGATCGCGACCGTCACCTCGATCGGCTACACCTTCTACAAGGGTCTGAACCTCGGCGTCGACTTCGTCGGCGGGCAGCTGATCCGGGTGAACTTCAGCCAGACGGTCGACGTCGAGCAGCTCCGTTCGAGGGTCGACGGGCTGCACCTCGGCGAGGCGAGCATCTCGCAGTTCGGCGGTCCCCAGACCTTCCAGATCCGGCTCCCCAAGCCGCCGGGCGGCGATGCGGCAGCCAATAGCGTTGCGACGCAGGTCAAGGCGGAAATCGAGAAGGATTATCCGGGCGCTAAAATCGAGTCCGTGGACACCGTTTCCGGCAAGGTCAGCGAGGAGCTGGCCGGCAATAGCGCAATGGCCATCGCGCTCGCGATGTTGGGAATCGCGCTCTACATCTGGTTTCGCTTCGAATGGCAGTTCGGCGTCGGCGCGCTGCTGACGCTTGCGCACGATATTTCGATGACCCTCGGCTTTTTCGCTTTCACGCGATTGCCGGTCGACCTGAACGTGGTCGCCGCCTTCCTGACGATCGTCGGCTATTCGCTGAACGACACGGTGGTCATCTACGACCGCATCCGCGAGGACCTGCGCAAATATCGCCGGATGGCAATCCTGCCGCTGATCAACCTGTCGCTGAACGAGACCCTCGCGCGCACGGTCGTCACGTCGCTGACCGTGCTGCTCGCCCTTGGAGTGCTGATGCTGATCGGGCCGGAAGTCATCTTCGGCCTGGCCATCGCGATCTTCCTCGGCGTGCTTATCGGGACATATTCGTCCATCTACATTTCGGCTCCCGTCCTCGTCTGGCTGGGGGTCAAGCCGGACAGCTTCCTCAGGGCCGAGGACAAGGACGCTGCCGAGCCCGAAACCGCCTGACGTTCCGTTCATCTGCGGCCAAGCTTTCCCGGCCCATGCCGTGCTTGGCCTGCTCCGGAGCCGACGCTAATGAGGTATCCATGCTGAGAGTTTCACGTTCTGTTGCCCTGCTCCTCGCCTGCGGCTCCGCGGTTGCGCTGGCGGGATGCGCCCATGGCGGCGGCGCCAAGCCCGACACCGCCTATGTCGCAAGGGACGTGAGCTCGCTCTACGGCGCCGCCGAGCGGACGATGGCGCAGGGCGACTATGAATATGCGGCCAAGTTGTTCGACGAGGTCGAGCGGCAGCATCCCTACTCGACCTGGGCGCGTCATGCGCAGATCATGAGCGCGTTCAATTACTATCTCGCGCAGAAATATCAGGACGCAGTCAACTCGGCGCAGCGCTATCTCACCATCCACCCGGGCAGCGAAGAAGCGCCTTACGCGCAATATCTCGTCGCCATGAGCTATTATCAGCAGATCGGCGACGTCACGCTCGACCAGTCGACGACGCAACAGTCGGCCGACGCGTTCAACGAGCTCGTCCGCCGCTACCCGGAGAGCCGCTACGCCGCCGACGCAAGGCTGAAGCTCGACCTTATCCAGGACCATCTCGGCGGCAAGGAAATGGCGGTCGGCCGTTACTATGAGCGCGCGGGCCAATGGCTCGCGGCGACCTATCGTTTCCGCAATGTCGTCGACCAATATCAGACGACGAGCCACGCGCCCGAGGCGCTCGAGCGGCTGGTCGAATGCTATCTCGCGCTCGGCATTCCGTCGGAGGCGTGGAAGACGTCGGCGGTCCTGGGCAAGAATTATCCGGAGACCTACTGGTATCGCCAATCCCTGCGCCTGCTTCATGCCGAGCAACGGCACAGCGGCATGTGGACTACCGCCGGAACCAAACCCGCGGACATAGCCACGGAGCGCGCTGCGACCTATCCGGGGCGTCCGGCGACCAGCTATCCCAAGGCCAAGGCCGCGTCGAAGAAAGCCCCGGCGAAAAATCCCGCCAGCTATCCGGCCGGCTCGACCCCGCCCAAGGAGTGATGCCTTGGCGCGCGGGCGAGGCGGGATAGGACAGCCTATTTCGCGGAGGATCGCCTGATGCTGAGGCAGCTTTCGATCCAGAACATCGTCCTCGTCGAGCGGCTCGAGCTCGAGTTCGAGCCGGGCCTCGGCGTCCTCACCGGCGAAACGGGCGCGGGCAAGTCGATCCTTCTCGACGCGGTTGGGCTCGCGCTCGGCGCAAGGGCGGATGCGGGGCTGGTCCGACCGGGCGCGGATTCAGCGCTCGTAAGCGCTGAAATCGAGCTGCCCCCCAGTCATGCCGTCCGGCAATTGCTCGAAGAGCAGGGGATCGCGATCGATGGGGGCGAGCCGCTGATCATCCGGCGGACGCTGAAGAGCGACGGCGGAAGCCGCGCCTTCCTTGGCGGGGCAAGCGTTCCTGCGGGCATCCTCCGCGACGTCGGCGCCCTCGCCGTTGAGATCCACGGCCAGCACGACGACCGCGGATTGCTCAATCCGAAAGGGCACCGCGCGTTGCTCGACGCCTTCGGCCGGCTCGACACGGCGGAGGTCGAGCGCAGCTGGAGCGACGTGGTTCGCATCGAGGCCGAGCTTCTCGACGCCCGAACCGAGCTCGCCGCAGCGGAACGCGACCGCGAATGGCTCGCGCATGCTTCGGGTGAGATCGAGGCTCTAGCGCCGGAGGAGGGGGAAGAAACCCGCCTCGCCGAAGAGCGCGCGGCAATGCAGGCTGGCGCCAAGGCGGGCGAATCGCTGACCGGTCTCGACGAGCTTCTCGGCGGAGCCGACGGAGCGCTGTCGCTGCTGCGGCAAGCGGCGCGAAGGATCGAGCGCGGTGCCGCCGATCATCCGCTGTTGGCGGAGGCGCTTGCTGCGCTCGACCGCGCGCTGATCGAGGCCAGCGAAGCAGAGGACCGGATTGAGCGCGCCGCTGATGCTTTAGCGTTCGACCCGGCGCGGCTGGAGCAGGTCGAAGCGCGGCTGTTCGACATCCGCGGGCTTGCACGCAAGCATCGCGTCGAGCCCGACGCTCTGGCGGCCCTCGGCGAGCAAATGCGCGTTCGGCTCGCGGCGATTGCAGCCGGCGGAGACCATATCGAGGAACTCGACCGGCAGCTGCTGGCTGCACGCGAAGCTTATAGCGCGGCGGCGCAGAAGCTCAGCGCGGCGCGGCACGAAGCCGCCGCTCGCCTCGACAAGACGGTGGCATCCGAGCTCGCTCCGCTCAAGCTCGACGCGGCCCGCTTTCGAACCGCGCTTAAAGCCTGCGAGCCCGGTCCTGCCGGGACGGATCGGGTTGAGTTTGAGGTGTCGACGAACCCCGGCGCACCGTTCGGCGCGCTCACCCGAATCGCGTCCGGCGGTGAGCTGTCGCGCTTCATTTTGGCGCTCAAGGTTGCGCTGGCGGAGGCCGGCACGGCAGCGACAATGATCTTCGACGAGGTCGACCGCGGGGTCGGCGGTGCCGTCGCAAGCGCGATCGGTGAGCGGCTTGCGCGGCTCGCTGAGCGTTCGCAGGTGCTCGTCGTCACCCACTCTCCACAAGTCGCCGCCCGCGCCTCGCATCATTACCGGATCGAGAAGAGCCACGGCGACGACGGCACGCGCACGAGCGTCCGCAAATTGAGCGACTCGTAACGGCGCGAAGAGATTGCGCGGATGCTGTCGGGTGCATCGATCACCGAGGAAGCGCGCGCCCAGGCATCGCGTCTCCTCGACGCAGCATGACCGCTTATGTCGCGCTCCTTCGGGGCGTGAACCTGGTGGGCAAGTCCACGCTGAAGATGGCGGAGCTTCTCGCCATCGCCAAGGACCTCAAGCTCGACAATGCCAGGACGTATATCGCCAGCGGCAATCTGATCTTCACGAGCGAGGAGCGCGAAGAGCAGCTCCGCAAGATGCTGGAGAAGCAGCTTCGCGCGCACATGGGCAAGGGTGTCGGCGTCATGCTCCGTACGGCCGAAGAGACGGAAGCGGTGGTCCGCGCGAACCCGTTCACCGATCAGCCGCTGAACAGCGTCCAGGTCTTTTTCATGAATGAAGCGCCGCCCGCCGACCTCCTTGCGACGGTCCGGAACAAGGCTGACGACGAGCGGGTTGCGACGGGACCTCGGGAGGTCTTTGTCGCATACGGCGAAAAGGGTATCGGCAGGTCGCGTCTGCGCATCCCCGCCGCCGAATCCGGGACCGCGCGCAACATGAACACGGTCGCGAAGCTGGCCGAGCTTTTGAAGGGAATGTCATGAGTAGCGAACGCCGCGTCAGCCACGAATTCGAGGGCGAGCAGCTGGAAAGCGTCTTCGTCGGACGCCGCGACGGCGCGCCGCGCCCGACCGTGATCCTGATCCCGACGGTGATGGGCGTGTCCGACCTCGAGGTCGGGTTCGGGCGACAGCTGGTCGAGCTCGGCTACAATGCGCTGGTCGCGGACCTGTTCGGC
>DATCJM010000019.1:0-1527 GCA_036562805.1 Sphingomicrobium sp. | reverse complement strand
CGCCGACGACGATATTCTCGACTTTCTTCAGCGCTTCCGCCTTGGTCGAAGCGGACATCCAGCCGATCGCCTTCACCCGCCGCGCGAACGCCGCCTTGAGGTTGTTCACCATCCCCTGGATTTCGGCCTTCGACGATGCCGGGAAATAGTGATCGACATAAGCCTTGCCGACCGCGTCCTGGAGCGCGTTGCTGGTCGCGTTGAGCGCAAGCGCGTCGCGCGGCCGCTGCTGCGGAGTCCCCGAAAGCGTCGTTCCGTAGAACGCGAATCTCGCGTCGCGGAAGGCCTTCGGAAGCACGTTCGACTGCTGGTTGAGCGTGTGGAAGGCGAGCCAGTCCTTCCAGTTCTGAAGCGGCTCCGAAGCGACCAGTGCCGACAGCTTCGGAATTGACGCATAATGATAAGCGTCGAATTTCGGCGCGCTGCCGAGCCCGGCCGCGCCGAGCAGCGCTCCCCAGTCGATCCCCGGCGCCTTCTGCTCCAGCTGCTGGCGCGTCCACACCTGCGCGCCATTCTTGAAGTCCTCGCTTTGCTCGCGAGTCTCGTGTGCCTGCGCAATCTTGGTCTCGAGATCCATGATCCGCCCGGCGGCGCCTTGCGGATCGGGATAGCCAGCGTCCTGCAGGATGGTCGCGACGTAGCTCTTATATTTGTTGCGCGTGTCGACGATCTTGGCGTCGGTCGACAGATAATAATCGCGGTCGGGAAGGCCGATGCCGCCCTGCATCAGATAGGGAAGTTGCTCCCCCGGCGTCGCCAGGCCCTGAGTGACGAAAATGCCAAACAGGTTTTCGGTCTGGAAGTTCGTCGCGTTCAGCGGATCGGTATCCGAGCGAAGCGTGCCGCCGATCGCGGCGCTCAGTTGGTGCTTGTCGGCGATGCGGCCGATGGCATCGAGGTCGGCCTTGGCGGGAGCGAGCCCGGCGCGGTCGATTGCGTCGGTATTGGCATAGGCCTTGTAGTAATTGGCGATCAGCGCGTCCGTGCCGCTCGTCGGGTTCGCCTTCAGAATGTCGTTGAACAGCGCCTTGGTATTCTTCTCGCGCAGCTGGTCGGCGATGAAGAAGCCGCCGATGCGCGACCTGTCCGCCGGGATCTGCGTGTTCTTGACCCAGGTGCCGTCGGCATAGCTGAAGAAATCGTCCCCCGGCGCCACGCTCTTGTCGAGCCAGCTGGTCTGGATCCCGATATCGCTGCCCTGCTTCTGCTCCTGGGCAGCATTCTGGCTGGTGCTGGTGTTGCAGGCCGCAAGCGCGAACGCCGAAGCCACGACAAACAAAAGTGCTCGCTTCACTTAAGTGCTCCCATTTCGACCGCTTTGCCATTGCCTGACGTTGCGGCTAGGCGAGCGGCAGGGCTTTTCGACCAACGGACTGACGAGCGGCATGAGCGCACCGCGCATCGACAGCAAAATCGACACGGGCGGCGAAGAGTTCCGCGCCCGTTACGATCACAATCGCGCGCTTGCGTCGAAGCTGCGTGCCGACGTCGCAGAAGCAGCCAAGGGCGGCTCCGAAAAGCATCGTC
>DATCJM010000012.1:0-19583 GCA_036562805.1 Sphingomicrobium sp. | reverse complement strand
GGCTCAAGCTCATCAACGACAGCTTCGGGCACCAGGCGGGCGATGAAGCGCTGGTGCAGGTCGCACGGCTGCTGGTCGGCGGCGTTCGAAAGAGCGATGTCGTGGCGCGGATCGGCGGCGATGAATTCGCAATCCTGCTCGGCCATTCCGACGAGGATTCCGCACGCGAGACGGCAACGCGGCTGGTCGACTTGATCGCGGCTTCGGATTTCAAGCATGGCGGCCAGACCATGCCGCTGAGCGTCGCCATCGGCGCTGCCGCGATCCACGGTGACGATACGCCGGAAAGCGCGATGGCGCGCGCCGACGAGGAAATGTACCGCCGGAAGGCGGCCTAAGCCTCTCCGAGATAATATTTGCGCTCGACCGAAAGATCGTCGCCCATTTCATAGACGATCGGCTTGCCGGTCGGGATCTCGAGTCCCACGATTTCCTCGTCGCCGATGTCGGACAGATATTTGATGATTCCGCGCAGGCTGTTGCCGTGGGCGGCGACGATCACGCGCTTGCCTGCTGCGAGGGCGGGCGCGATCTCCCGCTCGTAATATGGGACGGCGCGGGCGATCGTGTCCTTGAGGCTCTCCGTGTGGGGCACGTCGACGCCGGCGTAGCGGCGGTCGCTCCAGACTTCGTACGGGCTGTCGTCGGGAAGCGGCGGCGGCGGGATGTCGTAGGATCGGCGCCAGATCTTGACCTGTTCGGCGCCAACCTTGTCGATCATCTCCTGCTTGTTGAGGCCGGTGAGCCCGCCATAATGGCGCTCGTTGAGGCGCCAGTCCTTCGTTACTGGCAGCCACAGCCGGTCCATCTCGTGAAGCACGAGGTTGAGCGTCCGGATCGCGCGCGTGAGCACGCTCGTGAAGCAGCAGTCGAAATCGAAGCCCTGCTCTTTCAGCAGTCGGCCGGCGGCGCGCGCTTCGTCGATGCCCTTGTCGCTGAGGTCGACGTCCCACCAGCCGGTAAAGCGGTTCTCGAGGTTCCACTGCGACTGCCCGTGCCGCAGAAGCACGAGCGTCGGCATCAGGCGGGCTCTTTCACGCGCTTGGCGCTATCTCGCTCGGCGCTGGCCTTCTTCAGCTCCGGGAGGATCGCATGGAGCGCGTCGAGGCATGCGTAAGCGAGATATTTCGAGCGCTGCGCCGACCAGCCGTAGACCTCGTCAGGCAGGTCGAAATTGTCCTTGAACGGCATTTCCAGAGTCATCGACACGCAGCCGTACCGCTCGGCGAGCTGCGTCGTCGACATGCTCATGTTCGCTTCGCCCGGCTTCGGAATCTCGTAGCCCTGCTTGCGCTGGAAGTCGGGTGACAGGCGCTCGAGCGTTTCGCCGAACAGGTCGAACAGCTTCTGCTGCCGGCTCGTGTGCGACGGGATGCCCTCGAAGCCGGCGAGGAAGTTGGCCGGGATAGCTTCATCGCCATGGACGTCCATCGCGAAGTCGACACCGGTTTCGTCCATCGCGTTGCGGACGCAGAGGACTTCGGGGCTGCGTTCGGCGGTCGGCGCGTGCCATTCGCGGTTGAGGTTGGCACCGACCGCGTTGGTGCGGAGGTGGCCCCGGCGCGACCCGTCCGGGTTCATGTTCGGGACGACGCGGAAGGTGCATTCCTGGCGCAGGACGCGAGCGACCGGATCGTCCTCGTCCGTCAGCTTCTCGAGAGCGCCTTCCATCCACCATTCGGCCATGCTCTCGCCGGGGTGCTGGCGGGCGTACAGCCAGACGTTGAGCGCACCGTCGCCGATTGTCAGGCAATCCAGGTCCTGCCCGTCGAGGCTCTTGCCGAGCGACCGGTAGCCGACGCCGTCGAGCGCGGCGGTCTGGGTGACGAGGTCGTGGTGCCGCTCCATCGAATAAGGCGCAAAATAAGCGATCCACACCACGTCCTGCGGCGGCGTCAGCTTCATCGTCAGGACGCCGTCGGCATAGCTGGTGTCGGAGATTCGGACCCACTGCTCGCGGTCGAGGCTCATGACGCCTTTGTAGTCGGGCCAGCCGTTGGGATAGGCCGAGCCCGCGCAATTGGTGATCCTGAGCGTCACTTCGCGCCCTGCCGCACCGGCGAGGCGGAAGTAGAACCACTGGTAAAAATCGCTCATGTGGTCCTTGACGATCTCCAGGTCGACCTGGTCGCCATTCTGTCCGGCGACGCGGATATTCCCGGCGTCGAATGAGCTCGAAATCGTGATCGGCATGCTTCCACTCGGCTGGTTTGGAACTTGGCGCGCCTGATAGCCGAAATCGCCCGGCCCGCAACCTTGCGCCCGCGGCTTGGCATCGACGCCGGGCCTCAGCTAGGGCGCGGTGCATGAACAAAGTTCCAGTCCTGGTCACCGGCGGCGCCGGCTACATCGGCAGCCATGCCGTCCTCGCGCTCAAGGACGCCGGATGGCCGGTCGCGGTGATCGACGATCTGTCCAACGGTAGCCGCGACGTCGTTCCCGGCGACGTGGCTTTCTACGAGGGGAATATCGCCGATTCCGGCCTGGTCGAGCGGGTCTTCCGTGAACAAGGGACGCAGGCGATCATGCATTTCGCCGGCTCGATCGTGGTTCCGGAATCGGTCGAGCAGCCGCTCAAATATTATGCGAACAATACGCTCGCCTCACATGCGCTGATCAGCGCCGCGGTCGAGAGCGGCGTCAAACACATCCTATTTTCCTCGACGGCGGCCACCTATGGCGCGCCGACGCGGGTTCCGATCGACGAGGAGGATCCCAAGGAGCCGATCAACCCCTATGGCGCGTCGAAGCTGATGACCGAGCGAATGCTTGCGGACGCGTCGGCTGCTCATCCGTTCAATTACGGCGCGCTTCGCTATTTCAACGTGTCCGGCGCCGACCCGGAGGGCCGCACCGGCCAGATCGGCCGGGGATCGACGCATCTGATCAAGGTCGCTGCCGAAGCGGCCGTCGGAAAACGCGACCATGTAGCGGTCTACGGGACCGATTATCCGACGCCCGACGGAACGTGCGTTCGTGACTATATCCACGTCAGCGACCTTGCCGACGCCCATGTCGCCGCGCTCGAATGGCTGGTCGAGCACCCGCAGGACAATCTCGTGATGAACTGCGGTTACGGCAAAGGCCTGTCGGTGCTGGAAGTGCTCGACGCGGTCGACCGAGCGAATGGAACGCCGCTGAAGCGGATCATGGAAGGGCGGCGCGCGGGCGATCCGCCGGAGCTCGTCGCCGGCAATGCGCGGCTGGTCGAGACGCTGGACTGGCGACCCAAACATGCCGACATCGACCGCATCGTGGGCGATGCGCTTTCGTGGGAGCGCAAGCTTCTGGATCGCCGCGCAACCTAGGCCTGACGGACGAGGATCGCGGTTGGTTTTCCAAGGTGGTTGGCCAAGGCCGTGACGCAGCTCTGATGGTCTGCCCGCTGCATCGCGAGCGCAGCAAAATCGAGATTGTCGCGAAGCGGGTAACCGGACCCCTTGAGGCGGTCAGTAGCCTGCCTCAACTGTGGCTCATCCGTGCTCAGCGGATGGGGTCGCAGGCCGATCACCGTGGCAAGCTCGCGGGCCATTAGAACGCCCTCCTCGCGCATCAGCAGCGCCGATCCGCGCAGGGCGTCATCGTCGATGCATTGCTCGCTGAGCAGCGCGACATCGAGGAGGGCTCCGAGCGCCGCGGGCCAACCCGCGCCGGTGCTGACGGACTGGAAATAAATGAGCGACGGGTGGTTCGCGTGGCTCTGCCGGACCGTCGCGCACCAGTCGCGCCCTTCCTTGAGCACGGCGCGGATCTCGTCACGATTTCCGATCGCCGCGAAGCGCTCAAGCAGGGTGAGGCCCGACGGCGGCTCGCCCGCGGTCGTGTTGAGCTTGATGATCCCGATGTCGCGCTGGCCGACGCTGCCCTGCACCTCGAGCAGGTAGGTGACGGCCATCGTCATCACGGCGAGGCCGCAAAAGCCGGCGCCGAGCACGATCCAGCGGGCGACACCGGTCGGATTGCTCGCCGCCAGGCCAACCGTCACGAGCGAGCTGCCGACGATGTAGATGCCATCGAAGAGGCTGCGCAGGGCCGGTTCGAAATCGCTTCTCGCGGCATAGGCCATCATTCCGAAGCCGAGCGCCATCAGCGCCATCCAGATAATGAAGCACAGCACGAGCACGAGCGGCGCGAACGCTCCGGAGAGACCGTGCTTGCGCCCTCGAGCCGCCTTCCACACCGGGAGGAGAATGAACAACAGCCGCTTGGCGACCTTCAGCGAAGCGCGGCTGCCGCCCGGGACGACAACGGTCTGGAAGACGTCGCCGAGCGTCATTGCCGCGAGGACGAGGCCTACCGCAAAGAGGATGATCTTCGTCGCCACCGCGACACAACGGCGAACAACCGTGTAAGTGCCGCTCTCGCCTTGACTTCCTCAAGGCTGCTCTCTAGGTGAGCCGCCGGTCCGTAAGGGCCTATTCCGACAACGAGCAGATGAGAACGAGGCAGGCGCCCGGCCATGAAGATTCGCAATTCACTGAAGTCGCTGAAGTCGCGCCACCGGGACTGCCGCGTGATCCGCCGCCGCGGACGCACCTACGTCATCAACAAGACGAACCGGCGCTTCAAGGCGCGCCAGGGCTAAGCACCGTCTCCTGCGAGCGTTGCGCTAGCGCGCTCTAATCCCCACATATTTCCTCGACTATCAGCCGGCTGGCGGCTCGCCGCCCGCGTCATCGCGGGTTAACGTCGGCTAGCCTACAAAGGCCACGAGGAGCCGTGTGATGAACAGGACTGCAATCAAGTTGCTGATCGTAGGAGCTGCCGCGCTTTGCGCGACGGCTGCTTACGCCGCTGCTCCGCCCGCGCAGGACCAGGCCGCGAAGACGCCCAAGGGCTGGAGCTACGACATCCAGAACGGCCAGCGCGTGCCGAAAGGCAACCGCGTCACCAATCCTGATGGCAGCTGGCGCGAGGAAGTGCGGCAGGGCAATTGCGTCACCGTCAAGGAAAAATCGGCGACGGGCGAGTATAAAGAAACGCGCCAGTGCAATCCCAGCTGAGCGCCGGCCCGGCTACTTCGTTACGATAAAGCTGCCCTTGGGGCGCTGCTTGATCACGCAGGGAGGTAGTCCGCTCCCAGGAACATCCTTGCAATCCCGCACCTGCGCGCTTCCGTCCGGTCCCGCGAAGATCGCCCAGTCGCGAGGCTTGCCAACGTCATAGATGCAATGCGCGGTCCATTCGTCGAGGTTCTGCCAAGTCCCGACGAAGCCGGCGTCGGTGACCTTCTTGCAGGTATAGCCGGCGTCGTAGATCGCGCGCTTGAGCCAGATCGCCAGGTTGTAGGCGTCGAGCTGGTGGAGCTGCTTCTGCTCATCGCCGACGACGCGGATTTGCGGCTGGTTGGTCTCCTGCCGGCCCCATTGCTTGTCGCAGCCGGCGAGAGTGACCGCGGCGAGCAGGATCATGGTGCCGCTGCGCTTCATCTCGTCATCCTCCTTCAGCTTCGATAACGAATCTGGACGCGTGAAGCTGCCGCCTTCGCGCGATCCACGGCCTCGTCCGCAGTCTCGCTGCGCGCCAATGCAATCCCCATGCGCCGGTTCTTGAGTGTGACGGGCTTGGAGAAGATGCGAAGATCGACCGGCCGTCGGGGCGCACCCAACGCCAGCGCTTCTGCCATGCCTTCGAACGAGAATGACTCGCACTCGCGGTCGGCGAGGATCACCGCGGATGCCGACGGCCCGATCAGCTCGATGGAGGGGATCGGCAGGCCGAGAGCGGCGCGCAGGTGCAACTCGAACTGGTTCGGGAACTGGGAGATGAGCGTCACCATGCCCGTATCGTGCGGGCGCGGCGACAGCTCCGAAAAGATCGCCTGGTCACCGCTCACGAAGAACTCCACGCCGAAGATTCCGTGCCCGCCGAGTGCTTCGACTAATTTGCGTGACTGGAAGCGCGCGGATTGGAGTGCTTCGAGCGGAATGCCGGCCGGCTGCCAGCTCTCCCGATAATCGCCGAGTTCCTGGCGATGCCCGATCGGCGCGCAGAACAGCACGCCGTCCTTCGTCGCCACCGTGAGGAGCGTGATCTCACTGTCGAACTTGATGAATTCCTCGACGATGACCCGCGGCCGGTCGCCGCGCATCTTTTCGACCGCATAGTCCCAGGCGCTCCCGACTTCGTCGGCGTCCTTGGCCGTGCTCTGGCCCTTGCCGGAGCTCGACATGACCGGCTTGATCACGCACGGCACGCCGACCTCGTTGGCCGCTGTGATGGCTTCCTCGCGGCTTTCGGCGAAACGATATTTCGACGTGACCAGGCCAAGCTCGCGCGCAGCGAAGTCGCGGATGCCGTCGCGGTTCATCGTCAGTTGGACCGCCTTCGCCGAGGGCGCCACGCGCCAGCCCTCCTTCTCAAGCTCAGCGAGGATCGCGGTGTCGATCGCCTCGATCTCCGGGATGATTACGTCGGGCTTGTGCTTCTCCACCGCCGCGCGGAGCTTCTTGCCATCGAGCATCGGGAAGACTTCGCATTCGTCCGCCATCTGCATCGCCGGTGCACTGGCGTAGCGATCGCAGGCGATGATGCGGCATCCGAGGCGCTTGGCGGCAATCGTGAACTCGCGGCCGAGCTCGCCGGCGCCGAGCAGCATCAGGGTCGCGGTGAACATGGCGCGGCGATAGCGGGACGAGGATTGCTCGGCTAGACCAGCGGCAACGGAGGGGATTTCGCAATGCGCTCACTGCTGCTCGTTACCGCCGCGGCCCTGCTGACCGGGGCAGCGCCGGCCGCCAAGCTGCTGACACCGAACGACGTCGTTGCCGGATCGCCGGCGAGTGCGTGGAAGACGATCCCGGCCGACGACCTGCTGGTGATGGACCTGGCGAAAGGCGGGCGCGTGGTTGTCCAGCTCGCGCCGGCATTCGCGCCGATTCACGTCGCCAACATCAAGGCGCTCGCGCGAGGGAATTACTGGAACGGCGCGACGATCTACCGGCTGCAGGACAATTATGTAGCGCAGTGGGGCTTGAACGAAAGCGACAAGCCGTGGCCGAGCGGAGTCACGGCAAAGCCGCCGGCCGAATATACGCGAGCGCTGATGGGTCTTGCGATCACGCGGCTCGGCTCACCCGATCCTTATGCGCCGGCCGCCGGCTTTGCCGACGGTTGGCCCGTCGCCTACTCGCCGAAGGCCGGCTGGGCCGACCTCGCCCATTGTTACGGCAGTGTCGGCGTGGGGCGGGATCTTGCGCCGGATACGGGCACCGGCGGCGAACTCTATGCAGTCATCGGCCAGGCGCCGCGCCAGCTCGACCGGAACATCGCGCTTGTCGGACGCGTGATCGACGGCATCGACCGCCTGAGCTCGTTACCGCGCGGCACCGGCGATCTCGGCTTTTACACCGACAAGGCGCAGGACGTGCCGATCGCCAGCATTCGCCTCGCCAGCGACATTCCGGCGGCTGAGCGGCCGAGCTACGAATATATGGACACGGCCAGCCCCACCTTTGCACGCTATTTGAAGGTGCGCGCCAATCGGCATGACGCTTTCTACATTCGCCCGGCGGGCGGCGTGGACCTGTGCAACGTGCAGGTGCCGGTGCGGAAGAAGAAGGCCTGAGCTCAGGCCGCCCAGTCGTGAAGCGCGCGATTCTTGTGCTGAATGACGACCGGGCCGTTGTGCGAGCGCATGCTCGCCTCGGCCAGCGGTAGGGCGGTCGAACAGAAGGCGCATTCGGCCGAAACCCGGCCGATCAGCCAGTGAGTCCGGCCGCAGCCGGGGCAATGGTTGACCTCATGCTCTCGGTAAACTGCGTGATAGCCCCGCTCGCCAGGCTTCCAGGCTTCGCTGGAAATCATTGTCATGGCTGACATCCTTTCGGCCCGGGAAACGAGCGAGCCGACGAGCGGTTGCACTTGTTTACGTCGACCAGGCTTAACGTTCGCGACGAGGCGAGGATCGGCCCTTCCGAGGCTTACTCGGCGGTGAATCCGTCGAGCGAGATCGGCTCGGCGAATTCGCCGCCGATCTTGTCGCCGGCGGTCCACTTTATCACGGCATTGGCGCGATCGCGCCCCGGAAGCATCAGCCAGACTCGCGAGCCCACTTCGAACCGAGCATCGGATTCGGCCATGAATCCGCGTTCCGAGATATTGAGAACCTTCGCTTCGACGCCGCTTGCCCCGAGTTCGCGCATTTTCACCTCGAGCTCGACCGGCATCCGGGATGCACGCCGGCGCTCGCTCTGGTCTTCGGCAATACGCGCCCTGATCGTCACGAAACTCATCTCCACCGGCCGCTTACTCCAGCGGTGTATCGAACGAGAGTCCGATGCGGCCGTCTTTCACCCACCTCACCTGTGACGTGACGATGCCCCGGTCAAGAAGCTGGACGACGAGCCGCTCACCGATGTTCGGGATGTGTGGGAAAATGACCATAGCGCCGGAGCCGGAGATGTTGATCAGTCGGACGACGTGCTTGCGGCCGCGGAAGTCGAGCACGGCGGTTCCGGAGACGGCGGCGTGCCGAATTTCCGCGCGCTCGTCGATCGTGCGCTTCGCCGTTCGCGGAATCATTCCGCCGTCGAGAAAAAAGCTGGACGCCACTCTTCGATGCCTCCCAACCCAGGCCGAGCTCAACGGCTTAGCCATGTTCGCTTAAGGATTGGTTTGCGACAAAGCGGGCATCAGCGTCCGCGACTGTGGCCTCCGGTCACTGGCGGGGCGCAAAAGTCCGGTGTATGTAATGGTTGAAGTGGGGGTTATCGTTTGAAATGAACGGGTTGATCGTGTCGCCGAGCGGGCGCTTGGGTGCCCTCACGCTCTTCACCGCGCTGGCCGGAATGGTGTCCATCCCGGCCGTTGCGCAGGTCGTTCCGCCACGCGCTGCTGCTCCGAAGGCCGCGCCGGCAGCGCCGAAGGCGACGCCGGAAGCCCCGGTTCCGGGCAATCCCGACTTTGCCCCGGACCAGGCCCAGCAGCCGCCGGCCGCGACGCTTGCACCGCTTCCGCCCGCCGTCTGGGACGTAGTCAGCGCGGAAGACCTGCTTCACTACATCCAGCAGATCGGCGTCGAGGGCCTCAATCCGTCCGATTATGACCCGGCGGGCCTCGAGGCGGCGATCGCATCGGGCGACGTTGGCGCCTTGTCGGCCGCCGCGACGGAGCGCTTCGACCTCGTTTCGAGCGATCTGGCCTTGGGCCATGTCAAGAAACCGGCGCGAATCGACTGGTTCGTCGTCGACAAGGATCTCGATGCGCAGAAGCAGGATGCACTGCTGCGTTCCGCATTGGCGCAGCACGACGTTGCGAGCGCGCTGAACGGCCTGCTTCCGACTCACCCGCAATATGCCGCGCTCAAGGCCGCGCTCGCCGAGACTCCCGCCGCCAACACGGCGAAACGCGACCGCATCCGGCTCAACATGGATCGATGGCGCTGGCTGCCGCGCGACCTCGGCGACAAATATATCATCGTCAACGTGCCGAGCTTCCACGCGACTTTGGTGCAGGATGGCGCCACGCGGTGGAAGCAGCGGGCGATCGCGGGCAAGCTTTCGACCCCGACACCGCAGCTTTCGGCGCTGGCTACGGGGGTGATTCTCAATCCCTGGTGGGAGGTGCCCAAGAGCATCGAGCATGAAGCGGCCGGCAAGAAGGGCTTCGTGCCTGTGACTGGCTCCGACGGCGAAATCCAGCGGTGGCGGCAGCCGCCCGGACCCACCAATGCGCTGGGCCAGGTCAAGTTCGTGATGCCGAACTCGAAGGCGATCTACCTTCACGACACCAATGCGCGCAGCCGGTTCAACGACAGCGTGCGCGCGCTGAGCCACGGCTGTGTCCGCACGCAGCACGTCCTCGACCTCGCGACGCTCCTGCTCGGCGACGACAATGGGCCGTGGACCGCTGCCCGGGTGCAGGCGGCGGTTGCGAGCAAGAAGACGGTTCAGGCGAGCTTCGTGAAGCCGGTGCCGGTCTACATCGTCTATTTCAGCGAAGCGGCGCTGACCAACGGCGACCTCGTCGACTACAAGGACATGTACGGCCGCGACGGCAAGGCCATCATCGCGCTCAACATGAAGGACGGCGGAGCGAACCTGACGCCGCCGAAGCCGAAGCCGGAGGTCGACGTCGCGGGCCAGCCGAAGCCCAAGCCCGAACAGAAGGTCGCGACCCGCTAGGCCCGCTTGACAGCGGCCCGCAGGGTCGACCTATTGCGGCCGCTTTCCAACCCGCACCAGGGTGAGGGGACGATTGGCTGCACGTCCGACCAATGTCGCGCAGACCCTGACCGGCACCGCTGCGGCGCTGGCGATGCTCTATTTTTTCCGCGCGGTGCTGGTGCCGTTCGTGGTCGCGTTCGTGCTTGCGGTGCTCGTCAGCGGCCTCGTGCGCTGGATCCGGGAGCGCTCTCCGCGCGCGCCGGCATGGGCGGTGTCGCTGCTCGCCGGGCTCGTCGTCATCGTCGCGGCTTCCGGCGCAATCTTCATCATGGCGCAGGGCATGGTGCGCCTGGCTTCGGAAGGTCCGGCACTGATCACGCGGATCGACCAGCTGCTGGTGGATGCCGGCCGGTCATTCCACCTGCGTGAACCGCTGCACCTGTCGAACATTGTCGGCAATGTCGGAATTCCGCAAGTCGCCGGCTTCGTGCTCTCGAGCCTTCAGGGCCTTGTCTCGGGCGTGCTGCTGATGATCGTCTACTTCGGCTTCATGCTCGCGGGACGTGAGCGGATGAGCCGGAAGATGGATCATATCGGCGGGCCTCCGGGACGTGCGCGCACCATCCGCAACGTCGTCGAAAGGATCGCCTCCGACCTCGAAACCTATGTCTGGGTGCAGACGATCACCGGAGCGATCCTGACCGCATCGGCGGCGCTGGTGATGCTCGCGGTCGGGCTCGACAACACGCTGTTCTGGTGCGTGGTTTTCTTCCTGCTGACGTTCATCCCCAACATCGGCGTCACCGTCGGCTCGATCGCGCCCGCGCTGTTCGCTTTGCTGCAATTCCCGACCGTCTGGCCCGCGCTGGTTATTTTCCTCGTGATCCAGGTCGTCGCGACGGTCGTCGGCAATCTCATCTACCCACGCCTTCAGGCGGAAACGCAGAACATCGATCCCGTCGTGACCATCCTTTCCCTGGCGTTCTGGAGCCTGCTGTGGGGCCTCGCGGGTGCGTTCCTCGCCGTGCCTATGACCCTGATGGCGATGATGGTGTTCGCACAGTTCGACCGCACGAAGTGGGTCGCGGCCCTGCTGTCCAACGACGGCCGTTCCGAGCCCGTCGCGCGGGCGGCAAAGAAAAGGGCCGCCCGAAGCGGCCCTTTGAAGGGTTGAGATGGAAAGTCGCGCCTAAGCGATTTTGTCGGCGTAGATCATCCGACCGCCGGCGAGGCGACGCATCACCTCATACTGGCTCGCCTTGGGCATTGCGAAGCAGCCTTCCGAGCGACCGAGCATGCCGTGCTGCTGGATCATCTCCGGCTCGGCATACCAGGCGTTGTGGATCACGATCGCACGCGCCTGCGCATTATTGTTCGACCAGTCGAGCCCGCGGACGCGAAGCGAAAGACCGTATTTGCCCTGGTAATAATCGTCGGTCACGTATGTGCCATTCGAAGTGGCATAGCTGCCGAAATCGTTGCTGAAGCGCTCGAGGAAGCCCGAATGCGCCGGATCGGAACCGCGGCCATGGCAGACGAGGTGGCTTTGAACCGAACCGTTCTGCAGATCGACGAGGTGGAAGCGCGGCTCGCTCGAAGGCTTCGAGAAGTCGGCGATTCCGATCACGTCGCGCGGGGCGACCTGGTGCTGGTCAAGCGCAGCCTTCGCGCGAGCGAAGAGCGCTGGATCGATACCGAGCGGTGCGCTCGGCATTTGCGGCTGGGCCGGCAGCGGCGAATAAGGCGCCGCGGTCCCCGCCGTCTGCGGCAGGAGCAGGCCCGGCAGCGCCTGCGACGCTGCGGCAGATGAAAGGATCAGGCCACCGGCGCCAGCGGCACCAAGACGCAGCATTTCCCTCCGATTCAATGACATCAATTCCCTCCGCTCTTGGACCATGTCTTTACCATTCAAAGGGTTAATGGCCGATAACCCTTTGGTTCAGGTTTCCCCGTCCACCGTCCGCATCCAACGGTTCACCGCAGCGTTCACGGACCTTCAACGGGTTGAACGGTTGTGATCACACTGCTAAGGGCCGCGCGCCGCCGAGGTCCGCCTCTGACGGCCGATATCGTATTGCTGATGAAACTAGGCGACGGTGCCGCTCATTGGTAATATGGGGATAAGCCCCTGATATTTAAAGACTTTGAGGAGAGTGACGGGACTTTATGCAGATCATCGTTCGCGACAATAATGTCGAGCAGGCGCTGCGCGCGCTGAAGAAGAAGCTGCAGCGCGAGGGCGTCTACCGCGAGATGAAGCTGCGCCGTCATTACGAGAAGCCGTCGGAAAAGCGCGCGCGCGAGCGTGCCGCCGCGATCCGCCGCGCCCGCAAGCTCGAGCGCAAGCGCGCCGAGCGCGAAGGCGCGCGCTAAGCTTCCGCCGCCCAGTGTCCGTCGCCGAAGCCGCCCATCGACCCGACCGCAGCGGGCGCTCGCTCGCGCTTTGGCTCGGTTTCCTGATCGTCATCGCCGCAGGCATCGGTCTTGCCTGGATCGGCGCCCATTCGGTCCGCCAGCGCACCGTGCAGGTCGAGACGATCAAGACCGGCGCGGGCCCGACCATCCATTCCGAAGACGGCGTTCTCGTGAACTACGAAGGCCGCCTCACCGACGGAAAAGTGTTCGATTCGAGCGCGGGCAAGGGTCCCGTGCCGCTGCTCGCGAACCAGGTGATCCCGGGGTTCGCCGAGGCGCTGTCGCGGATGCAGGAGGGCGGCCAGTACAAAATTCATATCCCGGCCAAGCTCGCTTACGGTGCCAATCCCCCGCCGGGCGCGCCGATCCCGCCCAATGCCGATCTCGATTATGACGTCACTGTCGTGAAGGTCGTGCCCAACGCCGCGCTCATGCAACAAAGCGGTCCGCCGCAGCAGCCGCAAGGCTAATCCCGCCGCTCAGGCGGCAATCACTTCCGGCCCTTCATTCTCTTCATTCGCGTGCTGGCGGCTGAGGTCGACCAGGACGACCTTCAGGGTGGCCAGAATAGGGTCGGCGAAGAGAACGCCCAGGATCCCGAACAGCGCCGCCATCAAGAGCTGCATCGCCAACAGGACCGCGGGTGCAAGATCGACCGTCCGGCGGGCGACGAACGGCACGACCAGATAAGCGTCGATATTGTGAACCAGGAAATAGACCACGATGGACCAGATGCCGTGACCATAGCCGGCACTGAATCCGACGGCGATCATCAGGATACCGGAGGTGATCGCGCCGACGTTCGGAATGAAAGCGAGAACGCCGGTCACTAGGCCGAGCAGGCCCGCCATCGGAACGCCGCCCACAGCCAGCATGAACCAGGTGAAGGCGCCTTCGAAGACCATGGCGACCAGGCGGCCGAACAGGAGACGGCGAAGCGTAAAACCGACGTGCGCCGCGATGCGGTAGAAGCCGGCGCGATTCTTGAGCGGCAGCATCCATGCAATTCCGCGATCGTACAGCCGCGGTTCCGACGCCAGAAAAATGCCGATCACGATCATCGCGATGATGCTCGCGACCGCGCCAATCACCGTACCGACCGCGCTCGTCAGCCGGCCGACGCCGCCGAGGAGCTGGGATCGCCAGTTGGTGGGCTCGCCGGTCATCAGTCCAAGCGAGGCAGCGAAGTCCATCACGCGATTGAACTGTCCGGTCACGACCGCGCGCAGCGCTTCGAACTGGGCGGCGATCGTCGTGCCCGCAAACCAGATGACCCAGCCGAGGAAGCCGAAGCCGAGAAGGAGGACCAGCAACAATCGCCACGGGCGCGGAATCGGGAGATAGCGGGCAAGGAGGCGCGCTCCGCCGTCGAGGAATACGGCGAAAATCGCGCCGCCGACGATCAGCAGCAGCGGCTGGCCGAGCGTGATGACGCCGAGGATGGCGATGCCGATCCCGAACCACACCGCGGCTTTCGCCATTTCGCGACGGACGAGGGGGTCGCGAAATTCCGCCGGCCCGGGCCGCTCGACATGCGGCTCCGTCGTCGGCGGCTTGGATTCCATCAGCTGTCCCTAAGCGACGTTCCGGCGCGGCCGGGGCGAAGCGCCTCGATCCAGCTGATCGGATTCCACCACACGGACGTGCCGTTCAGCGAGAAGGTGATGAATTCGGCGCGGCCGCCCAGATTCTCCCACGGGACGGGGCCGCCGAGACCGCCCTGCCATTCGGGGACGCGGCTGTCGGCGGAATCGTCGCGATTGTCGCCCATCAGCCAGACGTGGTCGGCCGGGATCGTGACGGGGCCGAAATTATCCTCGGTCGAGCGGCCGAGCTCGACGGTCTCGTAGCTGCGACCGTTGGGCAATGTTTCCCGGACGACGGGCACGCGGCACATCATCTTGCCGTTGGGTTCGCGCACTCGGAATTCGAACAGCGCCGGATCTCCATCGGAGCCGCACGGCGAATTGACGTCGACCGGGATCATCTCTGCGGTCACCGGCCCACGCTTTACGGGCTGCCCGTTGATGTACAGCTGCCCGTCGACCATCCGCAGCGTGTCGCCGGGAAGACCGATCACGCGCTTGATATAATCGGTGCGCGTGCCGGGCGGCGTCACGATGACGATATCGCCGCGCTGGGGCATGTGTCCGAACAGGCGGCCCTTCATCGGCCCGATCACATGGAAGCTCGGCGATACCCACGACCAGCCGTAGGGATATTTCGTCACGACCAGCCGGTCGCCGGTCAGCAGCCCCGGCATCATCGATTCGGACGGGATGTAGAATGGCTTGGCGACGAGGCTGTGGAAGGCGAGCACCGCGACAAGCACCCACAAAAGACCCTTGATCTCGCGCCACAGCGCGGACCCCTTGCCTTCCTTCTCTTCGGCCGGGGGCGCCGCCTTGTCCTCGGTGGCCGCCTCGGGAACAGTATCGCTCAACACTCAGGGCTCCAGCTTGCGGGCGGTCAGGATCACGAATGCCTGCGCCCAGGGATAATCGTCCGTCATCGTCAGGTGAATGTCGATGGCGTGGCCTTCCGGCGCAAGGGCGTCAAGTCGCGCCTCCGCTCCGCCGGTCAGCTGTAACGTAGGAGCGCCGGACGGAAGATTAACGACGCCGATGTCCTTCATGTGCACGCCGCGCTTGAACCCGGTTCCGACGGCTTTCGAGAAGGCCTCCTTGGCGGCGAAGCGCTTGGCGAGCGTGCCCGCGCGGGTGTGCGGACGCGACGCGGCTTTCGCCTGTTCGACGTCGGTGAAGACGCGGCGGAGGAACTTCTCGCCCCAGCGCTCCAGCGAGCTCTCGATCCGCTGGATATTGCACAGGTCGGAACCCAACCCGACGATCACCGCGCTTCGTCCATTAGCTCGCGCATTCGGCGCACGCTTGCGTCGAGGCCGGTGAAGATCGCTTCGCCGATGAGGAAATGGCCGATGTTGAGCTCGGCGATCTGCGGGATGGCGGCGACGGGGACGACATTGTCGAAGGTGAGGCCGTGGCCCGCGTGCGGCTCGATGCCGTTCTTCACTGCAAGCGCGGCGCAGTCGGCGATGCGCTTGAGCTCGGCCGCGCGCTCCTCGCCTAGCGCATGCGCGTAGCGGCCGGTGTGGAACTCGACGACCGGTGCGCGAAGGCGGACCGCCGCCGCCACCTGCTCCTCCGTCGGTTCGATGAAGAGGCTTACGCGGATGTTGGCCGAGCCGAGCTTGTCGATGAAATAGGCCAGATGATTGTGCTGCCCAGCGGCGTCGAGCCCGCCTTCGGTCGTGCGTTCCTCGCGCCGCTCCGGCACGATACACGCGGCGTGCGGGCGATGCCGGAGCGCGATCTCCAGCATCTCCTCGGTCGCCGCCATCTCGAGGTTCAGCGGCAGGTCGATCTCCCCCATCAACCGCTCGATGTCGCTGTCGGTGATGTGCCGGCGGTCCTCGCGCAGGTGGGCCGTGATGCCGTTAGCGCCAGCCTTGGCGGCCATGATCGCCGCGCGGACAGGGTCGGGGTGATCACCGCCGCGCGCATTCCGGATCGTCGCGACATGGTCGATATTGACGCCGAGGCGCAGCTTGGCGGTCACGCGGCGGCGCGGCTCCCTGGCTTGATCGCCGGGATGGCAGCGAGCTCTGCCGGTACGGAAGCCGCGTCATAAGTCGGGACGTCGATCCGGATCAGCGGAGTGAACGGGATGCCCAGGTCGGCGGTGCCACCGGAACGGTCGACGAGCGCGGCCTCGGCGATCACATCGCCGCCCGCTTTGCGGACCGCTTCGATTGCTTCGCGCGACGAAAGACCGGTGGTGACCACGTCCTCGACCATCAGCACCTTGGCGCCCCGATCGAGGCTGAACCCGCGGCGAAGCTCGAACACGCCTTGTGGCCGCTCAACGAACATCGCGGGCTTGCCGAGCGCGCGGCCCATTTCATGGCCGATGATGACGCCGCCCATGGCCGGCGAGATCACGACGTGGATTTGATCGCGGACAATGTTCGGGATTCGCGAGGCGAGCTCGCGGGCTAGCCGCTCGGCCCGCGCCGGGTCCATCAGCACTCGGGCGCATTGCAGGTAGCGCGAGCTCCTCAGGCCCGAAGACAGGATGAAATGGCCCTCGAGCAGCGCATCTGCGGCGCGGAATTCGGCGAGGATCTCTTCGTCGGTCATCATTTCGACATGGCATTAAGCCGCGGCCGCTGCGGCTTCAACACCGCTTGAGGCTCCCGAAAGCCGCGCCTATAGAGCGCGCAACTCCGGTGGCGCAGTCCTGCGCTTTCGGTTCCAACTTGTCTCTGGGGTGTCGATGAAACGAATTGGATGGGCGATCGCGCTAGCCGCGGCCTGGCTTACACCTGCGACGGCGCAGGCCCCCGCGAATTCGCCTGCTCCAGCCAATACCGCCGCTGCTCAGCCGACGGCTGCGCCTCCTGCCGGCTTCGCTCAGGATGCGAACAAGCCCGACGCCGCGACCGCTTCGCCGGCGCAGGAGCCGACTGCAGCCGCGCTTCCGACGGTCGACCCGACGCCGGGCATCGGCGAACCCGACGGGCGCATGAGCCTTCAGGACCAGGTCACGCCGATCGGGCGCGAGGCCGCGGCCTTCCACGACAATTGGCTGCTTCCGCTGTGCGCGGCCATCTGCGCGATCGTCCTGATCCTGCTGCTCTGGGCGATGATCCGTTTCCGGCGCGGCGCGAACCCGGTGCCATCGCGCAATTCGCACAACACGACGATCGAGGTGATCTGGACTCTGGTCCCGGTGCTGATCCTGGTCGCGATCGCGATCCCGTCGATCCGCTTGCTGCGCCATACCTATTCGCCGCCGCCGGCCGACCTCACGGTCAAGGTGACGGGGCACCAATGGTATTGGAGCTACGAATATCCGGACAATGGCGTCTCGTTCGACAGCTACATGCTGAAGGAAAAGAACGACCCGACGCGGCAGGCCAACCAGCGCTACCGCACCGATGCGGACGGCCCGCCGCTGCTTGCCGCCGACGAGCGCGTCGTGATCCCGCAGGGCAAGGTCGTGAAGTTCATCGTCACAGCGGACGACGTGATCCACAGCTTCGCGGTGCCCGCCTTCTGGATCAAGCAGGACGCCAATCCGGGCCAGCTTCACGAGGCGTGGGTTAAGGTCGACCGGCCGGGCGTCTATTTCGGCCAGTGCTCCGAGCTTTGCGGTGCGCGCCACGCCTTCATGCCGATCGCCGTCGAAGTCGTTCCTGCCGCGCAGTTCGCCGCGTGGATCGCTTCCAAGGGCGGCCATATGGGCAGCCCAACGCCCGCGGCCGCTCCCTCCACCACAGCCGGACCGGCGGGCGAGATGACGACCCCCGCACCAGCGGCAGGTGGAACCGCTGCTGCCAATCCGGCTCCCGCGCCGGCAAACCCGAACGTCGCTAACCGCGCCAACCAGTAAGGACGGATCGCCAGTAATGAGCACCACCGCCGACGCACTCCATCTCCAGCCCCACGAGGCGCATGGCGCGGAGCATCACGAGGACCACAAGCCGGGCTTCTTCGTCCGCTGGTTCATGTCGACGAACCACAAGGACATCGGCACGCTCTACCTGATCTTCGCGATCATTGCCGGCACGCTCGGCGGCGCGATCTCCGGCATCATGCGCTGGGAGCTGATGGAGCCGGGCATCCAGGTGCTCAACCAGGCGTGGCCGATCGGCGCCGGCACCGCGAACTTCGATGAATGGACGCACCACTGGAACGTGCTGATCACCGCGCACGCGCTGATCATGATCTTCTTCACCGTCATGCCGGCGATGATGGGCGGGTTCGGCAATTGGTTCGTCCCGCTGATGATCGGCGCGCCGGACATGGCGTTCCCGCGGATGAACAACATCAGCTTCTGGCTGCTGGTCCCGTCCTTCTGCCTGCTTCTCGGGTCGACCTTCGTCTCGGGCGGATCGGGCCTGGGCGCCGGCACGGGATGGACCATGTACGCGCCATTATCGACATCGGGGTCGAGCGGGCCTGCCGTCGACATGGTCATCTTCTCCATGCACCTGGCTGGCGCGAGCTCGATCCTCGGCGCGATCAATTTCATCACCACCATCTTCAACATGCGCGCGCCCGGCATGACGCTGCACAAGATGCCGCTGTTCGTCTGGTCGGTGCTGGTCACCGCCTTCCTGCTTCTGCTCTCGCTTCCAGTGCTCGCCGGCGCGATCACGATGCTGCTGACCGACCGCAACTTCGGCACCGCCTTCTTCGACGCGTCGGGCGGCGGCAACGTGGTTCTCTACCAGCACCTGTTCTGGTTCTTCGGCCACCCCGAGGTCTACATCATGATCCTGCCGGGCTTCGGCATGATCAGCCAGGTCGTCGCGACGTTCAGCCGCAAGCCCGTCTTCGGCTATCTGGGAATGGCCTATGCGATGGTCGCCATCGGGGTGATCGGCTTCGTCGTCTGGGCGCACCACATGTTCACCACGGGCATGAGCGTCGATGAAAAAATGTACTTCACCGCGGCAACGATGATCATCGCGGTGCCGACCGGCGTGAAGATATTTAGCTGGATCGCGACGATGTGGGGCGGATCGATCACCTTCGAGACGCCGATGCTGTTCGCGATCGGTTTCATCTTCCTGTTCACGGTCGGCGGCGTCACCGGCGTCGTCCTCGCGAACGGCGGCGTCGATACGTACATGCAGGACACTTATTACGTCGTGGCGCACTTCCACTACGTGCTTAGCCTCGGCGCGATCTTCTCGATCTTCGCGGGCTTCTATTACTGGTTCCCGAAGATGAGCGGCCGCCTCTATAATGAGTTGCTCGGCAAGATTCACTTCTTCCTGATGTTCGTCGGCGTGAACGTGATCTTCTTCCCGATGCACTTCCTCGGCCTCGACGGAATGCCGCGCCGGATTCCGGACTACACGCCTGCCTTCACCCATTGGAACCAGGTCTCGACCTACGGCTACATGATCACGGTCGCCGGCGTGGCGGTGTTCTTCGTCAACCTGTTCTGGTCGCTAGCGGCCGGACCGAAGGCGCCGGCAAATCCATGGGGCGAAGGCGCGACGACGCTCGAATGGACGCTGTCGAGCCC
>DATCJM010000277.1:0-13038 GCA_036562805.1 Sphingomicrobium sp. | reverse complement strand
CTCCCCGGCGATCCCAAGCTCGACCAGAGCCGATACATCGAGGCGGCGGTGTGCGGCATCCTCATCGGCAACATGTATGCCCCGAACGGAAACCCGAAGCCCGGACCCAAGTTCGACTATAAGCTCGAGTGGCTCGACCGGTTGATGCAGCACGCGCAGGACCTGCTCGACAGCGGCGCGCCGGCGCTTCTGATCGGCGACTTCAACATCATTCCGACCGACGAGGATGTCTACAAGCCCGAACGGTGGCTGAAGGACGCGCTGTTCGCACCCGAAGCGCGCGAACGATACCGGCAGCTCGTCGCGCAGGGATGGACCGACGCGATCCGCCACCTCTTCCCCGACGAGCGGATCTTCACCTTCTGGCATTACTGGCGGAACTCGTTCGAGCGCGATGCGGGCATCCGTATCGATCACGCACTGCTTAGCCCGGCTCTTGCGAAGAGCCTCAAAAGCGCCGGCGTCGACCGAACGCCGCGCGGCTGGGAGAAGACCAGCGATCATGCGCCCGTGTGGATTGAAATCGAGGTGTGACGTTTCCCGCTCCGGCGGCGTTCGTTAGGAGAGCCCAAGCTGCGGATTTGAGGGGCGTCCAATGACCTACGCGGGAGTCGAGCTCGGCGGGACGAAGTGCGTCCTTATGCTCGCCCGCGGCCCGACGGAGATTCTCGCGCGCGAGACCCTCCCGACGACATCGCCGCAAGACACGCTCGGGCGTATTGCGGCAATCCTAGCGGACTGGGAGTTCGACGCGCTCGGCATCGCGAGCTTCGGCCCGCTCGACCTTGACCGCGATTCGCCCACCTTCGGACGGATTGTAAACACTCCAAAGGCTGGATGGGCAGGGGTGGACCTCATTCCTGCGCTCCAGCCGGCGACGCCCGTCCCGATCGCCATCGACACGGATGTGGATGGCGCTGCCCTCGCGGAAATGCGCTGGGGATGCGGTCGCGGCTTGAACGATTTCGCCTATGTGACCGTCGGGACCGGAATCGGTGTCGGGCTTGTCGCGAATGGACTTCCAATGCGCGGCCTCGGCCACTGCGAGCTCGGGCACATCAGGGTCCGCCGATTGCCCGGCGACGGCTTCGAAGGCTCCTGTCCATTTCACGGAGATTGCGTCGAAGGTCTTGCCGCTGGTCCTTCGCTGGCTGCGCGCGTCGGAGCCGGGCGAGTAGCAAAACTCCCCGCCGACGATCCGTTGTGGAACCCGGTTGCCTGGGCGCTCGCGCAGCTGTGCCATGCGATCGTTTGCGCTTCAGCGCCGCGTCTGATCGCGATCGGCGGCGGCGTGATCGAAGCGCAGCCGCATCTACTGCCGCGTATCCAGCCGCTGCTGGTCGACAGCCTTAGTGCGTTCATCGACCTTCCGAACGATTATGTGCGATCGCCTGAGCTCGGCCGCGACGCCGGTCCGCTCGGCGCGATCGCGCTCGCGATGACGGCTAAGCCTTAGCGCCGATCAGGACGCGTCCGTCCACGGCGACGGTCTCATCAGGCTTCACGAGCAGGCATTCCCCCGGCCCCGCGATCTCGCGCGTACTTTGCGCGGTCCCCTCCAGCGGCATGACCCAGCGCAGCCGATCGCTGAGGGCATCGCGACTGGCGTGAATTAGGATGAAGTCCGGTCCATCGACGAGTATCCTTTCTTCATCGCTGCTGACCTGTTGTCGGAGCGCTTCGGCGTACGGCTCGCGACTGGCGACCGCGACAGCGGCGTCGATGTGCAATTCCCGAGGGCGGCCGAAATCGTACAGCCGATAGGTCAGGTCCGAATTCTGCTGGAATTCCAGCAAGGAAATTCCGGCGCCAATCGCATGGATCGTGCCCGAAGGGACCATGAAGAAATCGCGCGTGCGAACGGGCCGCCAGCTCATGAGGTGCTCAATCGAGCCGTCGAGCGCGGCGGCCCTCAATTCCTGGTCTGACGTCGGACGTTTGAGGCCAAGACCGAGGGTGGCGCCCGGCTCCGCGTCGAGGATAGTCCAGCACTCGCTCTTTCCATGCGCGAACCCACGTGCGCGCGCCTGCTCGTCGTTCGGATGCACCTGGATCGAAAGCGGCTCGCTGGTGAAAAGATATTTGACCAGCAGCGGCTCCTCGGCCCCGCCGGTGAACCAAACCTCGCCGATCCGCTTGCCGGGCGGCGCATCGAACATTGGCGGAAGGTCCGTGCGCCCCCACGGCTTTTCAACGTAGCGGCGATCGAGCTTCATGGGGCCATCAGTAGCGGACGAGTGGGCATGCGATTCCGGCGACACCTGCGTCAAACGCAAACAGATCGCCGATTTCCGGCTGCTTCGCGATCTCCTCCGCGCTCAGCAGCTGACGTGCAGTGGTCGCATAAGCCGTGCGCAGATCCGGTCCACCAAACGCAATCTTGGTGATGTTCACGACCGGAAAACGAACGCGCTCGAGCAGATCTCCGATCGGCGAGTAGCGCCGCACCTCCCATCCGCCGTAAAGGGCGATCCACAGGCATCCTTCGCTGTCGATCGTCGGGCCGTCGGGATGACCGTCTCCTTCATCGATCGTCACGAACGGCCGGCGCGGCCCGAGCGTACCGTCCTCCGCGATGTCCGCTGCTTCGATCGTCCGTTCCTTCGTGTCGACGAGATAGAGGACGCTTCCGTCCGGCGAGACGGCCGGCCCGTTGGTGATCGCAATCCCGTCGACGTCGGTCCGCGTCACCTTGCCGGCAGCGAAGCAATAGAAAGCGCCGCTCTTCGACTGCTCCTTATTATCCATCGTTCCAAACCACAGCCGCCCGTGAGGATCGACGGCACCGTCGTTGAGGCGGTTGTCCGGCTTGTCCGCTTCGACCGCGACGATCTGCTCGAAGCGGCCGTCACGCTCGTCGAAATGATAGAGACCGGAGTGAAGACCGGCGACGAAGCCGCCACGCTCTGCCGGAAACAGGAAGCTGACCTGCTGCGGCGCGTGCCACCGCTGGTTCGACCCGTTCGCGGGATCGAAGCGGTGAATCAACTGCTCCTTGATATCGACGAACCACAGGGCCTGATCGCGCTCGACCCAGATCGGTCCTTCGCCGAGCTGCGCTTCCAGGCCCCATGCGACCTTGGGTTCACTTGCCATTGACGCACATCCTGCCGCGGTGCCGGATGCAGGATTCGAACCCGCGACCTTCGGTTTACAAAACCGCTGCTCTACCAACTGAGCTAATCCGGCGCGGGGCGGGCTTTGCTTTAAAGCACGCCGAACGTCCAGCCTTCGCTTCTGGCGATCTCGGGCGTGAGGCCGACGGGGTCGAAGGCTCGTGGCTCGGTGCGTGCGACCAGGCGCATCCCTGCGGCCGTGACGAGCGCGTCGGTCTGGTGGTCGTTCGGTTCGAAACGCAGCCGCGCCGGCGGGCTGCCCACCCCTTTCAGTGCAAGATTGAGATCCGCGCGGGTGCGAAGCTTGGTGCCGGTGAGTCCCGCCCGCCGCAGATAGATCCGCGTGTAGATTTCGACGACTGCGCTTCCATGCTCCGGCAGCGGGTTCATTGGCCAAATCGCGACCTTCCCGTCGAGCCGGTGGAGGAATCGCATGCCGGAGAAGCTTGCCTTTGCGACCTGCGCGGCGCCGATCGCGTCATAGGCGCTCGCCGTCTTCCGGCCGCCCTGTGCATTGAGCCGGGCGTCGCACTGGCGAAAGCGGACGAACTCGGCCTTCACGCCATCCGCAATCCCGAAATAGAAATGGGGGCGGTGTACCCGTTCCAGGAAACTCGCCGCACCGAGATCCTCATCGTCACAACGTGAGTCGACGTAGGCCCAGAACTCGCGCGCGGTTTTCGGAACGCCCCACTCGCCAGGCAAATATTCGCCGCGCTCAATTATTGGCGGAGCGAAACTGAAGTCGAAGCCGAACAACGTGGGTTCTTTGGCAGCGCGGGCAAGGAGCCACTGGAGCACCTCCTGACGCGACCAGACATGCCCGGCCCTGACCAGCCGTGGCGCTGCGTCGCCACGTGCTTCCGCGATCGCGATTCCCTTGTGACGTTTTCCTTTTGCGCCCGACCAGTCGATCGCGACATAGGCGGCAAAGGTCCTCACTTGCGCTTGCGAGGCTGCGTCTTCGGCTTGGCGGCAACGAAGTCGCGTGCGCGCTCGATCACGTCGCGGACCCGATCCTCGTCCTTCGCGCGATAGCGCACCAGCACGCCTTCCCAGCCTTCATAGTGGGCAGTCTGCCAGTACGTTTCCGGCTCGGTCGCCTTCAGCATCTCGATCGTGTCGAGGTCCATCGCGACGCCGAAAGACGTATCCGCTTCATGGCTGGTGAACAGGAAGGCGCGGCCGTTGGACGCGACCTTGACCGCCGGCTTGCCGTAACTGGTGGACAGCTCCGTGTCCGTCAGAGCCAGCGCGAAGCGGACCGCCTCTGCCCAGGTCATCAGACCAGCGGCGGCTGGCTTTCGCCTTCGTCGGGTTGAGGCGGGGGCGCCTGCCGCAGCCGCCGCGGGCGAGGCGGCGGGATGGGTGCTCCGCCGGCATCATCTGCCCAGCGCTCGAGCACGCGCGCCGCCGCGTCGCGTCCGCCCAGGCCGAAGGCTAGTGCGCAGGCCACCGCCGCGGAACCCAGGATCAGGCCGAACGCGAGCATCACGATCTGGTCGGCGAGGCCCATGAATGTCAGGCCGATTGCAGTGAACAGCGCGATGATTGCGTAGCGGACGAGGGTCTGGGCGTAGCCGCCTTCGCCCGTCCCGCTGGCCACCAGCCCAGAGATGATCCGCGCGAGGAAGATGCCGACCACGATGATCAGCGAACCGAAGATGACCTTGCCGCCAAGCTCGGTCACTTGGGCGAGGAAGATCGCGACCGTCCCGCCGCCGAGCTGGCTCGCCGCCTCGATCGCCGCGGCGAGGATGACGGCGATCATCGCGATGTTGGCGACGATCCGAGAAGGGAAGGCGGCCGGGGGAAGAACTCCCGTGGACCGGATCGCATCGTCGAAGCCTGTCGGCGGAAGGATCGCCTCGATGATCGTCTTGAGAAACCGGCCGGCGACGAAGGCGATTCCAATCCACAGCGCTGCGGCCAGCACATGCGGGATCGCGGCGAGAATCTGGTCGAGCATTGCCGTCGCCGGTGCAGAGATCGAGGTGATCTCGAGCGCCTGGAGCGCTGCGATGGCCACGGGGATGATGATTAGCGCATAGACGAGAACGCCGGCGGCACGGGCGATGCTCGCCCTGGTGGAAGCGGGCGCGGTACCGGGCGGGACGGCTTCGGGCGGCGTTCGGACCGTGCCCTCGGTCGAGCCAATACCAATCCGCGCGAGAAGGCCGTCGACATTGGCTGCGACCAGCACAGTTTCGACTAGCCGCCGCACGATCCGCGCCACGACCAGCCCGACGAAGAAGATCAGCCCCGCCGCAATCAGGTGCGGAAGGAATGCGAAAATCTCGGTCACGAGATCGTTGATCGGTGCGAGGATCTGGCCGACGCCGAGGAATCTCAGGGCCGCCATGATGCCTACGAGCCAGATGATCAGCTTGGCGATGACTCCAAGCTGATGGCCGACCGTCTCGTCGGGCGTGCCAGTCACATGTTTCTTGAGCGCCGGACTGCGGTCGATCGCCTTGCGCAGAACCCACCCGACGGCACGCGCCACGACCCATGTGGCGACGAGGATGAGGATGGCGATGAGGATCTTGGGCCCCCAGTACATCGTCTGGGCCTGCCAATAGGCGCCGGAATCGACCTGATACATGTGCTGCTCGCTCCCTCGTGACTCGCGCTTTTAACCCGCGCCCTTATCCGATTGTTGCACTTCTCTGCGCCGCTTTTCCCAATAGTCGAGCCGCTCCTTCACCCGCGCCTCGAACCCGCGGTCGGTCGGCTCGTAGAAGTTCTGCCGCTTCATCTCCTCCGGCCAATAATCCTGGCCGGAGAAACCTTCGTCCGCATTGTGGTCGTAGGCATAACCTTTGCCGTAACCGACATTCTTCATCAGCTTCGTCGGCGCGTTGAGGATGTGCATCGGCGGCATCAGCGAGCCGGTCTCCTTCGCGCTGCGCCAGGCGCTTTTCTGCGCCGTATAAGTGGCGTTCGATTTGGGCGCGGTCGCGAGATAAAGGCATGCCTGCACGATCCCGATCTCGCCTTCGGGCGAACCGAGAAAATCGTACATCTCCTTCGCGGCGATGCATTGCAGCAGGGCGTTCGGATCGGCCATGCCAATGTCTTCGACCGCGGCGCGGGTCAGGCGCCTAAGCAGGTAGAGCGGCTCTTCACCCGCGACGAGCATGCGCGCCAGATAATAAAGCGCGGCCTGCGGATCGGAGCCGCGAATCGTTTTGTGAAGCGCGGAAATGAGATTGTAATGGCCTTCGCGATCCTTGTCGTAGACCGGGACTCGCCGGTGAAGCAGGTCGCTGAGCTCGGCGGGGCCGAGCGGCTCGCCAATCTCGATCGAGAACAAGGTCTCGACCTGGTTGAGAAGGAAGCGGCCATCGCCGTCGGCGCTCGCGATCAGCGCCTCGCGCGCCTCGGTCGTTACCGGCAGCGGCCGGTCCTCGATCGCCTCGGCACGGCGGACCAGCTCCTCGAGCGCATCGTGGTCGAGCCGCCTTAGGATCAGGACCTGGCAGCGGGACAGCAATGCGGCGTTGATCTCGAAGCTCGGGTTCTCCGTCGTCGCTCCGACAAGCGTGACGGTGCCGTCCTCGACGTAAGGAAGAAAGCCATCCTGCTGGGCCCGGTTGAAGCGATGAATTTCGTCCACGAACAGTAGCGTCTTCTGCCCCGCTTTCGCCGCGGTCCGCGCTTCGGCAAAAATCTTCTTGAGGTCGGCAACGCCGGAGAAGACGGCCGAGACGGCGACGAAGCGAAGCCCAACCGCGTCGGCGAGCAGTCTCGCAATGCTGGTCTTGCCCGTGCCGGGCGGTCCCCACAGGATCATCGAGGCGAGCCGTCCGGCGGCGACCATCCGCCCGATCGCGCCGTCCGGTCCCGTCAGATGCTCCTGACCGACAACGTCGCCGAGCGACGTGGGCCGCAAGCGGTCGGCGAGCGGCGCCCCTGCGGCCGGCGTTTCGTCGGCCCGTGTCGGCAGCCCCTCGTCGGCAAACAGGTCGACCATCGGGTCGAGCATAAGCGACGCGCAGAAAAATGCATCAGCCGCCTTGTTCAAGATATTCTCAAGATATATCTAAGCTGCATCTTAAAGGGAGAACCGACATGCGATATCGTTGCGGTCCAGGCGGGCGGTTCGAGATCAGCTTGCCCGACGGGCTCATGGCCATGCGCGGCGGGCGCGGAAATTGGGGCCCGTTCCATTTCGACTTCAATGAGGAGGGCTGGGGCGGCGGTCGCCGCGGCCGCCGCTCGCGCGTCTTCGAGGGTGGCGAGTTGAAGCTGGTCTTGCTCAAGCTCATCGCCGACCAGCCCCGTCACGGCTATGACCTGATCCGCGCGATCGAGGAGCTGACCGGCGGTCGCTATGCGCCGAGCCCGGGCGTGGTCTATCCGACGCTGACCATGCTCCAGGACATGGGCCTGGTCGAAGAAGCCGAGGGCGGAGGCGGCCGCAAGCCGTTCCAGATCACCGAAGCCGGCACCGCCCATCTCGACGAGAACCGGGAGGAAGCGGACGAGCTGTTCGCCCGGCTCGAGCGTCTCAGTCCCTCGCACCATGGCGAGGGTGCTTCGCCGGTGTGGCGCGCAATGCGAAACCTCGGAATGGCGATCCGCAACCGCCTCGGCCACGGCGACGTCAACGACGACACGCTGCACGAGCTCGCAGCGCTGATCGACGAGTTCGCCCAGCGCGTCGAACGGCTGAAATAGGCGGCTAGCGGCCGGTCATCCGCGCCAGCCGCTCCCGCTTGTGGATCGCGTGCATGTAGACGCGGATCACGGTCGCGTTGATCGTGTCCCAGTCCATCGTCTTCGCGATCGCCAGCGCCGCTTCGCCGTGCCTGCGACGCAGATCAGGATCGAGCGCATAGGCGTCGAGCGCGTCGGCAAATTCGTCTGGCTCCGCTCCGTCGACCAATGTCCCCGTAACTGCGTGACGGACGAGATTGGTGGCGCCGGTTGCCTCGGCGGCGATGACGGGCAGCCCACATGCCATCGCTTCAAGCGTGACGTTGCCGAAGGCCTCGGTGATCGATGGGTTGAGGAACACATCCGCGCTGGCCAGCGCGCGGGCGAGTTCGTCACCCGTCAGCTGGCCGGTGAAGATCGCATCCGGGAGCTGTTGCTCGAACCATGGGCGGGCAGGACCTTCGCCGATCACCAGCACCCGGTGCTTGAGGCCGCGGGACGCGAAGGCGTGAACCGCGTCGGCAAAGACGTCGAGTCCCTTTTCCATGACGACGCGGCCGAGAAAGGCGATGACCATCTCGTCGTCGGCGAGTCCGACCGACCGACGCCAATCCATGTCGCGGCGTTCCGGATTGAATTGCTCCCGGTCGACGCCGCGCGCCCAGATGGCAATGTCACGGTTCATCCGCTGTACGCGAAGGATCACCGCCGTCGATTCCGCCGGCGCCATCACCACTTCGCAGCGATGGTAGAAGCGCCGCATGATGTCACGCGCTAGCGGCTCCAGCGCCTGCAGGTGGTAATAAGCAAGATAGGTGTCGAAGCGCGTATGGACCGATGCGACAGCCGCAATCTTCCGCTTGCGCGCCCAGGTCACCGCCCGATGCCCGACGATGTCCGGGCTGGAAACGTGAACGACGTTCGGGTTGAAGTCGGCGAGGTCCCGCCGCACGCGGGCAGGCAAAGCGATTGGCAGCCGATATTCGGCGCGGCCGGGAATGGGAATTGCCGGCACGCTCACGAGGTCGCCGGTGGCAGGGAAGGCAGGGTCCCTCACCGTCGGAGAATAAATCCGGACCTGGACGCCCTCGCGAAGGAGATAGGCGACGAGACGGTTGAGCGCCTGATTGGCCCCGTCCCGCACATAATTGTAATTGCCCGAAAAGAGGGCGACGCGGAGGTCCGTCGGCTTCACGCCGCTGGGCTGTAGGGGTTAATTCGTGGGCGTCAAATTCGGCTTGCCGCCAGTGCTTCGAAGCGATGCGCGGCTGCTTGTGCTGGGAAGTTTGCCGGGAGACGCCTCGCTCGCCGCCGGTCGCTATTATGCCCATCCGACGAACCAGTTCTGGCGGCTTCTCGGCGCGGCGATCGGCGAGGAGCTGCACCCGTTCCCTTATGAAGAGCGGCTCGAGCGACTACGCGATCGTCGCATCGCCTTGTGGGATGTTATCGCGTCCGCCAGCCGAAGCGGAAGCCTCGACCAGGCGATCCGCGACGCACAGCATAATCGCATCGACCAGCTGCTCCACGAGCTTTCGGACTTGCGCGCCATCGCCTTCAACGGTTCGACCGCGGCGAGCGCCGGCCGCAAGCTGATCGGCGATGCGCCTGCGGGCGTCACATTGATCGACCTTCCGTCTTCGAGTGCTGCAAACACCCGTCCGTTTGCCGAGAAGGCGAAAGCCTGGGCCGTTGTCGAGCAATTCGCTCAGCCGTAGGAGCCTTTCACTTGCGCCCTGCGTAGAGCGGTGCATGATCGGCTCGATGGTCCCGACCGAAGAAGACGTCGCCGACGGCGAAACCGACAACGACAAAAGGCTGTCGATGGTCGACGAGGCGCTGGTCGCCGGCACGATCGCCAACACCAATGGTCTGCTCGTGATCCTCGCCAAGCTGGTCGCCAAGGGCGTCTTCGATCGATCCGACCTCCAGGCCTTCTCCGACAGCTATTCCAAGCCGCTCGACCATGTCGGAATGCGCGAGAACGAGCTCGTCAGCCAGATGCAGGACCAGATGGAATCCACGCTCGCCGAGCTGATGCGATATCTGAGCGACCGTGAGCGGGACGGGTGAGCGCCGGAGGCTGATTGACTAGCGGCTGATCAGCCCACATATGGCCGCCTCGCTTCGATCGATGGCCCCTTCGTCTAGCGGTCTAGGACGTCGCCCTCTCACGGCGAAAACACGGGTTCGAGTCCCGTAGGGGTCACCAGCGTGCGGGGTTTCCGACAGAAAGTCGGGGATTGGCGCCTGCCGCTCGGGTTCGCTCTAGCCATTGCGCGATGATTTGGGCAATTCGCGGCCCCGCCTTGCCGTCGCCGTAGGGGAACCGCCGCTGCCGCATCGCGGCCAGCTCCGGACCGCCCTTCAGCAGCCGCCGCGTCTCCGAGACGATCAATTCGGTGGACGTGCCGACCAGCCGGGCCGATCCTGCCTCGATTCCTTCGGGCCGTTCGGTCTTCTCGCGAAGCACGAGCAGCGGAATGCCCAGCGCGGGGGCCTCCTCCTGAATGCCGCCGGAATCGCTGAGCACGAGATCCGCATCGCACATTCGCTGCAGCAGCCCGCGGTGGCTGCAGGGCTCGATCAGACGCACGCCGTCGACGCCGCCAAGCAAGCGGCGCATGTCGGCGCTCACGTGCGGATTGGGATGCAATACGAACTGGATGGCGGCATCGTCGGCGAGATCGACGAGCGCTTCGGCGATCGATTCCAATCCCGCGCCCCAGCTCTCGCGCCGGTGGCAAGTGACGAGGATTGTCGGCTTTCCTTTCGCCCTGGCCGCCCGCGGCCCTAGCTCCGCCTCGGCCGCCACAACCGCATCGATCGACGTATTGCCGGTGACATGAATCTCGCCGGAAACTCCTTCGGCCCTGAGGTTGGCGGCCGACCTATTCGTGGGCGCGAAGAGCAGGTCGGCTCCCGCGTCGATCGCCAGCCGATACTCTTCTTCGGGCCAGGGCTGGAGCGGATCGTGCGTCCTGAGCCCCGCTTCGACGTGGGCGACCGGAACGCCCGCCGTGAAGCCGGCAAGCGCGCCGCCAAGAGCGCTCGACGTATCACCTTGCACGACGAGGAGATCGACGCCGCCGACGCGCGGCATCAGCGAGCCCGTGACAGCCTGCACATGCCGGTGCGGATCTTCCTGGCCGGGGCAGCGCAGCCGGTCGATCGCAAAATCGCCGAGACCGAACTCCGGCGGGTTCAGCTCAGGGTGCTGCCCGGTGAGGACGATCATCGGCTTGAATCCGACTTCGGAAAGCGCATTCGCGACGGGAGCGAGCTTGATCGCTTCGGGCCGGGTGCCAATGACCAGCCAAATCTCTACGCGATACAGTCGTCCCCCTAGCTCGGCGGCGCCACTGTGGCGCGGCTAGGGGTGGAGCTCAACGGAAATTGTCGGCGTAGGCCTGGATCTTGAGTCGGACCGGCGGCGCCGGAACCAGGTGGAAGTCGAGACCGTGCTTCTCGCACTAAGCGATCGCGGCCTCCTTGGTCGGAAAGGCAATCGAGACCTGCGGGTTCGTGTCTCCCGACCCGTTCCAGCCCGTAAGCGGGTCCGGCCGCTGAGCTTCCTTACGCTCGAACTCGAGCAGCCATTTTCCCGCCTTGGCCTTGCCCGACTGGGTGGTGCGGCGGTCGAGCTCGGAGATGCGGGCGACGGTCATGCAGCGGCAGGTGGCAAAGTGCAGCCTTCAAATCAAGACGCGCGCTTGCTCTTGAGCGTTGGCGCTGCCGAGGCGGGATCATCCGGCCACGGATGCTTGGGATAACGGCCGCGCATGTCGCGCGCGACGTCGCACCAGCTTCCGCTCCAGAAGCCGGGAAGATCGCGGGTCGTCTGGATCGGCCTGCCGGCAGGCGAGGTGATCGCCAGGACGAGCGGGACGGCGCCGTTGGCAATGGTCGGGTGGCGGGAGAGGCCGAACAGCGCCTGGGCCCGCACTTCGACCGTCGGTCCTCCGTCAGCCGAATAATCGATCGCATGACGGCTTCCCGCCGGGCTCGCGAATTCCTCGGGAGCGAGCTGGTTGAGCCGTTGCACTCCCTCATAACCTAGCAGCGCCCGGAGCGCCGCGCCCATTGCACCGCTGTCGATGTCGCTAAGCCGGCGCTTCCCTGCCAGCAAGGGCCCAAGCCATTCCTCCGCGCGATCGAACAGGATTTCATCGTCCAGTCCGATCACCGAATGGTCGTGACGGCTCGCGAACAGCGAGCGCTCGCGTAGCTGCCGCGACCGCTCGTCCCACGGCAACAGCTCGAGACCATGTTCGCGAACTCCGTCCAGCAGCGCGTGCTCGATCGCCGCCTGATCCGGCGCGGGGTCGGGCCCGCTCGAAAGGCGGATCGCGCCGAGCCGGCGGCTGCGCGTCGGCGTCACGGATCCAGTGGACGGATCGAACGACGCGTCATGACGCGTTTCGATGCGGTCGCTGAACAGGTCGAGCATGTCGCTCTCATCGATCGCTGCAGCCGACAGGATGCGCGCGCCCGACGCGTGGCCGGCGACCTCAGCGACGGCGAGCCATTCGTTGCGGGCGAGGGACGAGGTCGGGTCGAGACGAAAGCCGCGCCCGCCGACGGATTGCCAGGTTTCCCCGGACGCGTCGCGTCGCCGCGACAGACGATCCGGGAAGGCGATGGCGAGTGATTTGGACAGCTCATCATCTCTAGCGTCGCCGCCCGCGCCGATACGCCGACACCAGCTCGCTGCCATCTTCCGAGCGGCCTGCGCTCGAGGCGAACGGTCGGCTCGCCAGCGCCGCCACCGAACTTCGAGATCGGGACCGGTGCCGCCAAGACCGCGTTCCGTAAGAAGCGCCGCGGCGTCGGCGGCAGCCGGCGCGAAACCCAGGTCACGCGCACTCAGCAGCATATGGGCAAGCCGCGGCTCCAGGGGCAGGGCTGCAATGGCCCGCCCGTGCTCGGTCACTCGGCCATCCGGATCGATCGCGCCGAGCGTCGACAAGCGCCTGTGCGCTTCGTCCAATGCCGCGGCCGCGGGGAGATCCGGGAACGGCAGGCGCCGCGGGTCGGCTTCGCCCCACAAAATTGAGCTCAGCAACAGGCTCGAGAGGTCAGCCTCGAGGATTTCGGGTGGGTCATGCGCCGGAAGAGATGATGTGGCGGCTTCCTCCCATAGCCGGATGGCGACGCCAGGCGCCTGCCGCGCCGCACGGCCGGCGCGCTGCGTGACGGCGGCGCGGCTCGCGCGTTCGGTCACCAGGCGGGTCAATCCGGCGCCGCGGTCGTATCGCGG
>DATCJM010000248.1:0-1507 GCA_036562805.1 Sphingomicrobium sp. | reverse complement strand
TGGTCATGAGTTTTACCCCTTCCGTTTGGCCTTCGAGGCCAGGGAGTCGAGTTCCGGCATGCGTTCGAGCAACTGATCGAGCGCGTCGGTCACGAACTGTTGTGCGGATCGGCCATCGACCGCGCAGGCAAGACGCAACTTGAGATGGCGCTCCGGATCGAGCCGGAGCGTGAATGCCGCCTTGCCCTTGCTTCCCGGCGCCGAGCGCGGACGCGGAGCGCGGCGCGGCGTCGGTGCCTTTACTGGCGCCGGGGCGACGACGGCGCGAACGACCCGGGCGACCGGAACGTCCTCGACCTTCGGTTCGAAGACCTCGTCCGTTTCGTCCGCTGCCTCTTCGCTCGTGTCAGGAGCGGCGAGCTCGGCGATTTCGACCTGTTCCTCCTCGTCCTCATCGGAAGCGAAGCGGTCGGCGATTTCGGCCTGCTGCTGGTGGACCGGCGAATCGAGAGGCGTCAGCCCTGTCGGGTGAGCGCGCGGATGCTCGACGACATCGTCGCCGAACGCGTCATGAGTGTCGTCGCGCGGCGCTTCGGCAGCCTTCGGCGGCTCGAAGCCCATGTCGTTCCAGCCGAGATCGTCGAGGCCGTTTCCACCCTGGCCGAAACCCTGCGGCCGCATGGCCGGACGAGCGGCGCCCTTGCGGGCAAGAAGACCCGAAGAGAGAGAGGCGAAAGGCTTGGCTTCAGCCACCGTTTGCCCCCTCACTGACCAACGACGCGGCGGCCGAAGCCACCGACCGGACGCGGACTGGCCGGGCTGATGCCGGGCGCGGCACCGGGCGCAGCAAACACCGTCCGGCGGAAATTCTTCTCGAGACGGTCGGAGATATAGTCCCACAGCTCGGTGACTTCTTTCGCCGAGCGGCCCCCTGGATCGATCTCCATCACCGTGCGGCCGTCGATCATCGAAGCGGCGAAGTCGGTGCGATGGTGAAGCGTGACCGGAGCCACCGTGCCGTGCTGCGACAGCGCGACCGCGGCTTCGTAGGTGATCTTCGCCTTGGGCGTCGCCGCATTGACGACGAAGATGAGCGGCTTGCCGGCGCGGTCGCACAAATCGACCGTCGCGCCGACAGCACGAAGGTCGTGCGGGCTCGGGCGCGTCGGGATAACGATCAATTCTGCAACGGCAATGACGCTCTGGATCGCCATGGTGATCGCCGGCGGCGTGTCGACGACAGCAAGCCGGAAGCCCTGCTGGCGGAGAACCTCGAGGTCGGAAGCGAGACGAGCGACCGTGGTCTGGGCGAATGCGGGCATGTCGGCCTCGCGCTCGTTCCACCAGTCGGCAAGGCTCCCTTGCGGGTCGATGTCGATCAGGCAGACCGGGCCTGCCCCCGACATTTGCGCCTGCACCGCAAGATGCCCAGACAGCGTCGTCTTGCCCGATCCGCCCTTCTGCGATGCCATCGCGAGAACGCGCATTGATCCTGTTACTCCCCGCTATTCGGGAAGCGAGGTGCCACGGGGCGAGCTAAGAACAGGTTAACGGCGTGATATTCAGT
>DATCJM010000180.1:0-16597 GCA_036562805.1 Sphingomicrobium sp. | reverse complement strand
CTCGAACGGCGACAGATAGGGATTAGCGTAGTCGAGCGAGACCACGAAGCCGAGCGCGATCTGGTTGTTCTCCTGGTGGTAAAGGAACCCGCCGCCCCAGGCGTCCTTGAGCGGCCAGCCCTGCGTGTGAATCACTCGGCCCGGCTTATGTTTCTCGGCAGGAACGTCCCACAATTCCTTGATTCCAAGCCCATAAACCTGCGGACCGCTCTCTTCCCGCAAGCCGAAGATCTCGGTCAGCCGCTTCGTCAGGCTCCCGCGCGCGCCCTCGGCCAAGAAGGTATAGCGCGCGTGCAGCTCCATGCCCGGCTGGTAATCCGGCCGATGCGACCCGTCGCGCGCAATACCCACGTCGCCAGTCGCGACACCCTTCACCGAACCATCGTCGTTGAACAGGATCTCGGCAGCGGGGAATCCGGGGAAAATCTCGACGCCGAGTTCCTCCGCCTGCGCGGCGAGCCAACGGCAGAAATTGCCGAGGCTGAGCGTGTAGGTCCCGCGATTGCTCATGAATGGCGGCATCAGGAAGTGCGGAAATTCCCACTTTTTGCTCGCGCTCAGCACCCAATGATGGTTCTCTGACACGGGCAACGTCAGCGGTGAGCCCTTGTCCTTCCAGTCAGGGATCAGCTCGTCGAGCGCACGCGGATCGATCACGGCGCCCGACAGGATGTGCGCGCCGACCTCGCTGCCCTTCTCGAGGATACAGACCGAAAGCTCGCGCCCGGCAGTGCTTGCGAGCTGCTTCAGGCGGATCGCGGCGGCCAGGCCGGCGGGGCCCGCACCGACGATAACCACGTCATATTGCATGGATTCGCGTTCGCTCATCCGCCTCTTTCCGCCTCCCGCTCAGCGTCTCGTCGCGCTGTCCACACAATTCGACTCATCTGCCCTGCCAATTCCTTGACCATGGCGTCAATGGCGGGCGAGGAAGTCACCCGTGGGCGGGGAAGTGGAATCGATCGGCATTGCCGAGGCGCGGGGCGCACTTGCCTGGTGGATCCAGGCCGGCGTCGACGTCGCCGTTCAGGAGCAGCCGCGGAACTGGCTGAAAGCCTCGCCGCAGCCGTCCAAAGTCACGCCCGAGGCGCCGACGCAAGTCAATGTGACCGAGCCCAGCCAGGAGACGCTCGCCGAGCTCCAGCAGTGGTTGGCGAGCAGCGTTCAGCTTCCGTTGGCCGGACCCGCGGCGAAGCGCATCCTTCCGCATGGACCCGAAGAGCCGGCCGTGATGCTGCTCAGCGATTCTCCATCGGTGGAAGATGCGGCGGCCGGACAGCCGATCGGTGGCGAATCATGGGAGCTCACGATGCGAATGCTCGCCGCAATCGGGATCAGGCCCGAAGGGGTCTACAGCGCCTCCCTCACCTGCTTTCATTCACCCGGCGCGCGCATGAGCGCAGCGGAGCGCGACGCGTGCGCAAAGATCGCCAAGCGCCACATCATGCTGGCAAAGCCGAAGCGACTGCTCCTTTTGGGCGACGGACCCTGTGTCGCGCTTCTCGGAAAACATCTTAGCGACGCGCGTGGCCGGGCTCAAAGGATCGAAGGAGTGCGCACCGTCGCGACATACCACCCCCGCAACCTGGTTAATAAACCCTCAAACAAATCAGTGGCATGGCAAGACCTCCTGCTCTTGATGGAGGACGAGTCTTGAAGTCCGGGCTGCTCGCGTTCGGAACCTTGCTTTGCGCTGCGCCGCTTGCAGCGCAGCCTTCGCGTGACCCGCTCGCGCCACTGCCGACCACGGGACAGCCGGTCCAGGCAGTGTCGCCTTCGATCCAGCCGCAGCCCCAACTTGTACCGGCCCGGCCGGTCGTGCCAGCGCCGAGAGACTGGCGCGGGGTGTTCGACGCGATCGACAGTGGCAATTGGGCCTCGGCCCAAGCCGGCATATCAAGCCTTCCAGCCAGTGTCCTGACCCCGGTCGCGCAGGCGGAACTGTACACGGCGAAGGGCTCGCCCGTCGTCGACCTTGCTTCGCTGCAGGCGCTGATCGCGCAGGCGCCCGAGCTTCCCGAAGCCAACCAGCTCGCGGTCATGGCGCTCCGGCGCGGAGCAACGACAGCGCCGCTCGTGGTCCCCGAAAAGCAGACCTACGTCCTCGGTTCGGCGCCCGTCCGCTACCGCGCGCATCCCGTTCAGGGCGAGCCCGCGGCCGATCAGCTTCGTTCCTCGCTCGATTCTTTCGTCAAAGCTGATGATCCGGCGGGGGCGGAAGCTCTCCTCGTCACGCAGGGCCCGACCCTGTCCGCCGAGGCGCGCGCCGAAGCGGCGACTCGGGTGGCCTTCATCTATTACGTCCTCGGCCTGGACATGGACGCGCGCCGCGTTTCCGACACCTGGCGCCAGGGCGCGACGGGGGAATGGGCCAGCCAGGCGGCGTGGGTCTCCGGCCTCGCCTCATGGCGGCTGGGTGATTACAATTCCGCGTCGGCCGATTTCCAGCAGGTCGCGCAGCTTGCCGACCAGCGGGAGCTTCGCGAGGGCGGCTTCTATTGGGCGGCGCGATCGGAGCAGGCGGCCGGACGGCCAACCTCGGTGGAGCGACTGCTCAGAGCCGCCGCGACCTCGCCCGAAGGCACCGAAAGCTTCTATGGGCTCATCGCGCGCGAGACGCTGGGCATGTCGACGAAGCTTGGCCCGGATCCGCTCGGCTCGTTCGATTCGCAAATTGCTCAATATCCCAACGTCCAGCGCGCGATCGAGCTGGCCAGGATCGGTGAGCCAGCACTCGCCGAGCAAATGCTCCTTCACCAGGCGAAGATCGGCGCTCCTGCCGAGCACCATGCGCTCGTGGACATGGCCAAGCGGCTCGATTTGCCGGCCGCGCAATTGTGGCTCGCGAAATATGGCCAGTATGGCGCCCAGGTCGACGCTAGTGACCGTTACCCGAACCCGCGCTGGACGCCGGTGGGCGGATGGCGCGTCGATCCCGCCCTCGCCTTCGGCCACATCGTCCAGGAATCGGCATTCCGGCGCAGTGCAGTGAGCACCGCCGGCGCCGTCGGACTGATGCAGGTGCTCCCGATCACGGCACAGCAAATGTCGCAGAGCAGCGGTGTTCCCTACAGCCGGGCAACCCTCACCGACCCGCGCTACAACCTCGAATTCGGCCAGAGCTTCATCGAGCGGATGCGGAGCAGCTCGGCTACCGCGGGACAGCTGCCGCGCGTAATCGCATCATACAATGCAGGGCCCCTGCCGGTCGCGAAGTGGGCGACGATCAACGACAAGGGCGATCCGGTGCTGTGGATCGAATCCATCCCGTACTGGGAGACCCGCTATTACGTGCCTTCCGTGATGCGGAACATGTGGGTCTATCAGGGCCTCGACAATGAAGACACGCCGACGCTGAAGGCGATGGCCGAGCACCGCTGGCCGGCGTTCCCGGCGACGTTCCGCAACAGCGCCGCAACAAGCCCGACGCAGGCCCGGGCAAGCGACCGCTAGACCGGGCTGCGCGTCCAGGTTCTTGTTTTGTTCCAATGCCGGATTTAGACTGCCGGCATGCCGGTCGAGTCGAGTCATGGGCGCGGAGCGACGCGCAATGCGACGCCGACGCGCTTCAATCTGAAAGAACGCATCGCAGAGGGCGAATGGCTCGATCAGGTCGAAGCGCTCGACGGAATTCCGACCCGGCGCACCACCGTCACCATCGAGCACCCAAAGTCGATCCTGACCCGCAACAGCTCGCCCGACATCGGGTTCGATCGATCGATCAATGCGTACCGCGGTTGCGAGCACGGCTGCATCTACTGCTTTGCCCGGCCCACCCACGCTTATCACGACCTGTCGCCCGGCGTGGATTTCGAATCTCGACTGTTCGTGAAGCCGAATGCCGCTCAGCTGCTTCACGCAGCGCTGTCGCGGCCCGGCTATGAATGCCGCCCGATCGCGATGGGCACCAACACCGATCCCTATCAGCCGATCGAGGAGCGCTGGCGCATCACCCGCTCGGTCGTCGAGCTCCTGGTCGAGACGCGGCATCCCTTCACGATCACGACCAAGTCCGATCGCGTGCTGCGCGATATCGACCTGCTCAAGACCGCAGCGGATCTGCGCATCGCATCGGTGGCCTTGTCGGTGACGTCGCTCGATCCGCAAGTTGCGCGGACACTGGAGCCTCGAGCGCCTCAGCCGCGCAAGCGCCTCGCGGCCGTGAAGGCGCTGAACGACGCCGGAATCCCCTGCTACGTCGCCATCGCGCCGGTCGTCCCGCAGATCACGGACCATGAGCTCGAACATATCGTCGAGGCCGCCGTCGAGGCTGGCGCTCCAGGCGGCTTCTATCTTCCGGTGCGTCTTCCGCACGAAGTCGCGCCGCTGTTCCGCGCCTGGCTCGACGAACATTATCCGGACCGCGCCGCGAAGGTCATGGCGACGATCCGTTCGCTCCGCGGAGGCCGCGACAACGATCCCGATTTCTTTAGTCGGATGCGGGGCCAGGGGCCATGGGCCGATCTGCTCCGGGCGCGCTTCGAAAAAGCCGCCAACCGGTTCGGCCTGAGGCAGGCGAAGTTCCCGCTTCGAACGGATCTGTTCGTTCCGCCCGAAGGAGATCAGATGCGCCTGCTGTGATTGGGATTGAATTCGGAGCCGAAACAGCCATGCCGCGTTGTCCGCGCGAAAACAGGAGGACTCGATGCGCATTCTGATCGCTATCCCAGCTCTGCTCGCCCTTGGCGCCTGCAACGTCAGCAAGAACGGCAATGCCGTGACCGTCCAGTATGACCAGAACACGGCGCAGAATACGGCGGCCGACATCGGCAACACCGCCCAGAATGTCGCCGCCGACATCAGCAACGACGTCCAGAACACGGGCGCGAAGATCCAGAACAAGGTCGGCGACAACGACCACGACAACAACAGCCAGGCCAACGCGACTGAGAACAAATAAGCGGCTTTTCAAGGCCGCGCGCCGGCCCCAACCTCACGTCGCGAACATAGGATGGTCGGGGAGACAGGATTCGAACCTGCGACCCTCTGCTCCCAAAGCAGATGCGCTACCAGACTGCGCTACTCCCCGCCTTCGCTGCCTCGCAGCTTTGGCGGGTAGACCCGCCTCGGCGCCGTACCAGCGGGCTTGCCCCGCCGCAGCTCGCTGGAAGCGAGCGAAGGCGGGTGGGCCCGGCAGGATTCGAACCTGCAACCTAGCCGTTATGAGCGGCCGGCTCTACCGTTGAGCTACAGGCCCTCCCCGGTCTGTCGCAATTAGACGCCGCCGCCCTTCCCGCCAAGTCAAACGCGGGGAAACAACAGCGCGATGGCGCCTTCCGGAACGACGAGCTCCACTGCCGCCAGGCGCGCAAGTCCGGCCACCAACCGAAGTGAGACGTCGTGCTCCCCCTCGGCATCAGCCCCGAGCAGCTGCTCCTCCGGAATCCGCGACAGTCGCGCTGGACGTGTCAGTGCAACGCGCAGGCGATCGCCGCTTCGCTCGACCGTCAGATGCAGTCGTTCGCCCGCATCCGCATAGTCCATGACAGCACTGCACATGCGGACGACCAGGCGCTCGGCAAGTGCTTCCTCGATAGTGGCTGCGGTCTCGCGCGTACTCCGCGAGGCGTCGATTTCGACGCCGCGGCTCCGGGCAAGGTCGCGCAGGGCGGGCGTCATGCGCTCAACCAGCTCGCCGAGATCGACGCGCGACGTTTCCTTGCTCGCCGAATGCACCTTGGCCGCGAAATCGAGATCGTCGATCGCCGTCAACAGCAGCCGGGCCTGCCGGACAATCTCCTTCGCCCGCTCCCGATAGGGGCGGTCGGCGGGCCCGAGATATTGGCCTTCGATGATTTCGGCGAAACCGATGATCGCGTTGAGCGGGGTCTTGATCTCGTGGACGAGTTCGCGGAGCGAAGCAGGGTCCGAAAGCATGCTCGGCATCTCGTCAACGCTTGAGCCCGATCCCTCTCGCAGAGCGATCCCGCGATAGCCTGCAAATCTGCCGTCGGCCGGTTCGAAGGCCGGCACGCCGCTGATCTTCCAGTCGCCTGAAAGCGGCCCGTCGCCGGCGACCGACAAGGCTGCATCCCGAAACGGCGCCCGCAGCATGAACGCGCGGGCAACATCGGGGTCGATCCGATCGCCATGGTTCACCTTCGCAATCGAGCGTCCGATGACGGCGCCGCGCGGCGCTCCTTCGACCCACGCAATGTCGCCTCCGGGCCCGCACTCCCAACGGAATAGCGAAGACGCATGCGCGCCCCCGCCTCGATAGCCGCCGTTCGGCTTCATCGATGCGCGCGTGCGGCGACGGCGCTCGATCCGCTCGACGACCTCGTGAAGCGACGGCGCTGGCATCGTCTCGTCACCGCTCTCGGGCGCGTCCTCGGGCACCGTGTCCGCTGCCTGTTCCTGGACGCCGCCGGAGACTTCCGGGTGGACCGTCTCGATGAACTGCCGGGTTTCGTCGTCCGAGGCGTGGATGATCGCCTGCCATTGGTCGTGGTCGAGAGTCGCGGCCGCGAGCACCGGAGCCGAAACGGCAAGGCGGTCCCCTGCGAAATATTCAAGCAAGCCGAGGGGTAGTGGAAGGGCAGCGACAGCCCGCGCGGCTGCAGCGCGAAGGCCTTCATCCACCACTGGCGCTTCGCACCGGATCGATTCGAGCGCCTGCACGACCGTCGGGCTGCCCGCATTCGGACCAGCACGCGCGACGAGATCGACGAGCTGCCGCCACCGCACGGCGACGTCGTGGCGGTCGCCGGCCGGCTGGTTCAATACGGTCAGCAGGCGATCGTCGAAACGCACGGCAAATTCAGGTCCCTAATGATGCACGGTTCGATGGATGTAGGCGACTGTTCAATTGCCGCTAAGGAGGAAGCACTTAACTATCCCGAAACGAGACAGTTCAACGGCGATCCGATCGGATGCAAAAAAAGGGGCGCCGACATCGCCGGCGCCCCCCAATGGTCATGCTGTTTGCCGTTCAGGCGTGCTGCTGAACGTAAGTCAGCCAGAATTTGGCGATGGCCGCCCGAGCGCCTGTCACCGCGTTGAGCGCCGCAGTGGCACCGGCTTTATCGCCAGCCCGTGCGAGGGCCATGCCGAGGTGCAGGTTGGCGACGTCCTTGTCCGCATCGGGCTTCGCGAGCACCTGGCGGTAGATGTCGGCGGCATGCGCATAATCGCCCATGCCGTAATAGCGATCGCCGATGCGAACTAGATTTGTGGTGGAAGGCGACATCTTGACTGCCGCCTGGAGGTCCGCCGCACTTGCCTTCGGCTTGCCCTTTAAGCCGGAAATGATGTCGCGGTACTGCGGATTGGACGCCTCGATGACGTGGGAAGCAAGGCCCGCGTCGATCACCGCCTGGGCCTCATTGAAATTACCCTGGTCCGCCGCCGCTTCAGCGAACAGCGCGATGTCGCCTGCGTTCAGCGCATTCGTCGCCTGCATCAGGCGCAGAAGGTCCAGCGTCCCTTCGACGTCCGGATGCGTGAGGTTGCGATAGATGGCGATCGAATTGCGCCAGCTGTCAGCGCTAGGATAAGCGGCGGCCCATTCACGCCCGAGCTCGACCGCGAGCGGCGACTGGGCTTCGTAAGCGACGCTCACTGCGCGCTTGAGCAGTGCTTCGTCGGGCTTCTGACCCGCGGCTGCCTGAAGCTGAACCGCATGCTGGAACGCGGCTGCAGCGTCAGCCTTCGCACCCGACGCAAATTTCGCTTCGCCGAGCAGCGTATACGCTTCGGCATCGCGCGGATTCACACCGACCGCCTTTTGGAAGACGGCCGCTGCCTGATCGAACTGCTTTGCGTTGTACAACGTGCTTCCCATGCTTCTCAGCAGGTCGGCGCTAGTGGTGGCATCGATGAACCCGGACGCTACGACTGCGTCGACGGCTGCAGCCGCGGCATTGTTGTCGTGGGCAGCTAGCGCAGCCTTGAGTTGCAGTTCGGCGATCGCATAGCGGTCGTCCGGCGTGCTCGCGACGGCCTGCGCGGCGGCGAGCTTGGCTGGAATGTTCGCGGTATCATTCTTGTTCACGACGGTCTGCAGCTCGCCGATCGCCTTCGCTGCCTTGCTCGACGGGTGGATCTGCTTCTGCGCGGCTTGCGCGTTTGCTGGAGGCTGGCCACTGTTTGCCGGCTGAGCGGTCGTCCGCACCGCCGCACTGTCGGGCGCCTGGGACGCCTGATTATAGTTCTGGTTCATCTGCGCCGAAGCAGGCGCGGCGGCGATCAGCAGTGCGAGCGCTGAGCTGGCGATCATCAATTTCATCGGACAATTCTCCTGTGGCGGATGGGCTGGCCCGCCCGCGAATAACGGCGGGGCCTTAAACCCGCAGCGAATAGATGCGCAAGAAGCTTGGCCGAAAGCCCCTGAACCTCCTTTGAACTCGCTGATTTCGTTGCGGTTTATTGCCTGCGGACTCAGCTCGGGCGGGAATTTCTCGCGCGCGCGTACGCGCGCGGGGGTGGCGCGCGAGGGTACAATGCACTACCTAGTTCGGCGGGGGGCGCGGTTTTGCCGCATCCTTCTTGTGCACCCCTACTGACAGGATTTCTTCTTGGCTACCGAACCGCCAATCGACGTTAGCGACACGCCAAACCCGCCATCGGGCGGCGACAATGACATCGCGCCCATCTCCATCGTCGAGGAGATGAAGACCAGCTACCTCGATTACGCGATGAGCGTGATCGTCAGCCGCGCGCTTCCGGACGTGCGCGACGGTCTGAAGCCGGTGCATCGCCGCATCCTCTTCGCGTGCCAGGAGGCGGGGTACGTCGCTGGGCGGCCGTACAGGAAATCGAGCCGCATCGTCGGTGACGTAATGGGTAAGTATCACCCGCACGGCGACAGCGCGATCTACGATGCCCTCGCGCGCATGACGCAGGACTGGTCGATGCGGGTCCCGCTGGTCGACGGCCAGGGCAATTTCGGCTCGATGGACCCGGATCCGCCCGCTGCCATGCGCTACACCGAGGCGCGGCTCGCCAAGGTCGCCAACTTCCTCCTCGGCGACATCGACCGCGACACGGTTGATTTCCAGCCGAACTACGACGCGTCCGAGCGCGAGCCGCAGGTGCTGCCCGCGCGTTTCCCGAACCTTCTCGTCAACGGCGCCGGCGGAATCGCTGTCGGCATGGCAACCAACATTCCGCCGCACAATCTCGGCGAAGTGCTCGCCGCCTGCCGCGCCTATATCGAGGATCCGGCGATCAGCACGGAAGCGCTGATGGAGCATGTGAAGGGGCCGGACTTCCCGACCGGTGGCCTGATACTTGGTCTGTCGGGTATCCGCAGCGCTTACAGCACCGGCCGCGGCTCGATCATGATGCGCAGCCGCGCGCATGTCGAGGAAGGGCGCGGTGACCGGCGCTCGATCGTGCTTACCGAAATCCCCTATCAGGTCGGCAAGTCCGGCCTGGTCGAGAAGATCGCCGAAGCGGCCAAGGACAAAAGGATCGAGGGGGTCTCCGACATCCGCGACGAGTCGAACCGCGAAGGCGTTCGGATCGTCATCGACCTGAAGCGCGATGCGACGCCGGACGTCGTCCTGAACCAGCTGTGGCGGCACACGCCGGCGCAGTCGAGCTTCCCTGCGAACATGCTCGCGATCCGCGGCGGACGACCCGAAACGCTGACCCTGCGCGACTTCATCGAAGCCTTCATCAGGTTCCGCGAAGAAGTCATCACGCGGCGCTCCAAGTTCGAGCTGCTGAAGGCCCGCGAGCGCGCCCACATCCTGCTTGGTCTCGTCGTCGCGGTCACGAACCTCGACGAGGTGGTGAAGCTGATCAGGGGTTCCGCTTCCCCCGCCGAAGCGCGCGAAAAGCTGCTCGCGCGCGAGTGGGACGGGAACCAGATTCGACCGTACATCGCCCTGGTCGAGGCGGTCGAACCGCAGGCGAAGCGTGAAAAGTACAAGCTTTCCGAAGCGCAGGTGAAGGCGATCCTGGAGCTTCGTCTCCATCGCCTGACTGCCTTGGGCCGCGACGAGATCGGCAACGAACTCGAGGGGCTGGCCACCAGCATCGGCGAGTTGCTCGAAATCCTTGCCAATCGGGCCCGCCTCTATGAGGTCATGCGCGAGGAGTTCGACCAGGTCGAAGCCGAGTTCGCAACGCCTCGCGTCAGCGAGCTTGCCGCGGCTGCAGACGGGATCGAGGATGAAGACCTGATCGAGCGCGAGGACATGGTCGTGACAGTGACCATGGCGGGCTACATCAAGCGCACGCCCCTCTCCGTCTTCCGCGAGCAGAAGCGCGGCGGCAAGGGCCGGGCCGGCATGGCGACGAAGGAAGAAGACGCAGTCACCAACCTGTTCGTCACGTCGACACACAATCCGGTGCTGTTCTTCTCGAACCTCGGGCGCGTTTACCGGATGAAGGTGTGGCGCCTGCCCGAGGGCGGGCCGAACACCAAGGGCCGACCTATGGTCAACCTGCTCCCTCTTGCCGACGGCGAGACCATCTCCACGGTTCTTCCCCTGCCGGAGGACGAGACGGAATGGGCCGGGCTGCACATCATGTTCGCTACCGCGCACGGGACGGTTCGCCGCAACAGCATGGCGGCGTTCACCAACATCCCGTCCAACGGCAAGATCGCGATGCGCTTCGGCGCTGGTACGGCGGACGAGTCGGAAAACGACGATAGCGAAGAGCAGACGGACACGAGCGATCGGCTCATCGGCGTAACGCTCCTCACCGAAGCCGACGATGTTCTGCTCGCGACTCGAAACGGCAAGGCGATCCGGTTCATGGCGACCGACGTACGCGAGTTCCAGTCGCGAACGGCCACCGGCGTCCGCGGAATTCGGCTCCTCGAGGGTGACGAGGTCATCTCCATGTCGATCCTTCGGCGCGGTGCGATGCGCAGTCAGGACGAGCGTGAGGCCTATTTGAAATGCCCGCCCTGGCGCGAGCGAGAGGACGTCGAGTGCGCTCTCCCGCAAGAACGGGTCGCCGAGCTTTCGGAGCTGGAGCAGTTCATCCTGACGATTACCGAGAACGGCTACGGCAAGCGATCGTCGGCCTATGAATATCGCCGTACGAACCGCGGCGGCCAGGGCATCACGAACATCGACACTTCGGAGCGCAACGGCCGCGTCGTTGCCTCATTCCCCGCGAGCCAGGGCGAAGCGCTGATGCTCGTGACCGACCAGGGGAAGATGATCCGGACCACGGTCGGTGACATCCGGGTGATGGGCCGCAACACGCAGGGCGTGACTATCTTCCGTGTCGGCGACAACGAACATGTGGTCAGCGTCGCCAAGATCGAAGAGAGCGAAGAGGAAGAGATCGAACTGGAAGGCGGCGATGAGGTCGCTCCCGTTCCGGACGCCATCGTCGGCGAAAGCGAGCTCGACAAGCCGGCCGATCCCGAGCCGGAGAAGTAAGCTCCGCTCGCCGTGCGATGAACTGCCGAAACTGGTGCGAGCGGGGGGCGTTTTCTCTTCAAACATACAGGAGGAAAAGATCGATGCCCCTTCCCCACAACGCGCTCGTGCTCGTCGCCGATGGACGCAAGATGCTGTTCTTTCGAAACCAGGGGGACGAAGGCCAGATCGACCTCAGGACCGAAGCGCATGATGAGCGGGAAGAGCTCAAGGATCGGGAGATAAAGACCGATGCGCCGGGGACTGTCCAGCAAAGCTTCGGGTCGGGTCGCTCGACCTATGAAGAAGCCGACTTCCACCAGCAGGAAGAGGATCGCTGGATCAAGGACGCGGCGGACGAGCTGAAGGACCGTGCGCTTCGCAACGACTTCGATGCGCTCGCGATCGTGGCTCCGCCCAAGGCGCTCGGTGTCCTTCGCAAATGTCTCCACAAGGAAGTCGAAAAGCGCGTGGTGTGCACCATCAACAAAGAGATGAGCGGCCGCCCCGTGCCGGACATCGAGGCGCTTCTCGTCGGCGAGATGCAGGTGGAGCTGCCCAACGTCTGAGCTGCTTCCGGTCTATACGATCGGCCATTCCACCCGCTCGATCGCGCAGTTCGTGGACCTGCTCCGTACGGGCGCGGTCGAGCTTGTCGTGGATGTCCGGACCGTGCCCCGCTCGCGGACGAACCCGCAGTACAATTTCGACGTGCTCGGCGACGAGCTCCAGCCGTGGCAGGTGAGATATGAACGAATTGCGGGATTAGGCGGCCTGCGCGGAAGGTCAGACGTCCCGCCCGAAGTGAACGCCTTTTGGCAAAACCAGAGCTTCCATAATTATGCGGATTACGCGCTCTCCGGCGCCTTCGGCGGCGCGCTCGACGAACTGACGGCGATCGCGTCGGAACGTCGAACGGCGATCATGTGCGCGGAAGCCGTGTGGTGGCGCTGTCATCGGCGGATCATTGCCGATTATCTTCTGACCCGCGGCCGGGAGGTCTTTCACCTCATGGGCGAGGGCCGCGCCGATCCTGCGCGGATGACGCCGGCAGCGAGGGAATGCGACGGACGGCTCGTCTATCCCGCTGCCGAAGAGCTTGCTCAGGCATAGAGGTGCGTCACCTGGGCATCGGGCGCCGCACTGTCGAGCAGGAGCGTTCGATGACAATGCGCCGGCTCGCGCTCCATGCACAGCAAGGCGGTCGGCCGCTCGCGAGCGAGTTCGAGCATTTGCGCCGCTTGCGCCATGGCTTCCGGCAGCTCGAGCTGCCCTGAGTAGATTCGTTCGAGGTCCGCGTGCCGCCCGTCCCGCGCAGCCGCACGCCCGTCGGCGGGCGTACCGAGCGCCTTCAGGTGGATATATTCGATCCCCGCTTCCTCGAGGGCGGCGCGGAGCGGCGTCTTCGAAAAGCCCGGCCGCCTGGACAGCGGTAGAGCCCTCACGTCGATCACTCGCTCGACGCCTGCTTTTTGCAGCGCGGCGAGGAAGTCCGGCACCGTCGTTCCTTCGTAGCCGATCGTGAAGATGCGCATCGCGACTGGATAGCGCGCCTCGGCACGACTAACAGCCCCCGGCATGGCGTTCGACATCGACATCGTGGGCGGCGGCCTCGCCGGGTCCGAAGCGGCGTGGCAGCTCGCCGAAGCCGGACTTCAAGTGCGCCTCAGCGAGATGCGCGGCGGGGGCCACACGACCCCGGCGCATCATACGGACCGCCTCGCCGAGATGGTCTGCTCCAATAGCTTCCGCTCGGACGATGCCGAGCACAATGCGGTCGGCCTGCTCCACCAGGAAATGCGCGCCCTCGGCTCGCTCATCATGCGCGCGGCCGATGCGCACCGCGTCCCCGCGGGGTCCGCCCTCGCCGTCGACCGCGAACGCTTCGCCGCCGAGGTCAGCCAAGCGATCGAGCAGCACTCGAACATTACGGTTGTCCGTGAGCGCGTGGACGCCCTCCCCGATCACCCGGCTATCATCGCGACGGGTCCGCTGACCGGCTCGAGGCTCGCCGAAGCGATCGCCGCGGAGACGGGCCAGGGCGCCCTCGCCTTCTTCGACGCGATCGCACCGATCGTCCACCGCGACAGCATCGACATGGACATCGCCTGGATGGCCGCGCGCTGGGACAAGGGCGGCAAGGACTATATCAACTGCCCGCTCGACAAGGTGCAATATGAGGACTTCGTCGCGGCGCTGGTCGACGGCGAGAAGATGCCTTTCCACGACTGGGAAGCCGACACGCCTTATTTCGAAGGCTGCATGCCGATAGAGGTGATGGCGGAGCGCGGGAGCGAGACACTGCGCCACGGCCCCATGAAGCCGGTGGGCCTCGATAATCCGCGCACCGGCCGCTGGCCTTATGCCGTCGTCCAGCTGCGCCAGGACAATGCGCTCGGCACCTTGTGGAACATGGTCGGTTTCCAGACAAAGCTGAAGCATGGGGAGCAGGTTCGGATTTTCCGGACGATCCCTGGGCTGGAGAATGCCGAATTCGCCCGGCTAGGCGGGATCCACCGCAACAGCTTCATCAACTCGCCCCGCCTTCTCGATGCGGAGCTGCGCTTGAAGTCCAAACCCAATATTCGTTTCGCCGGCCAGATCACCGGCTGCGAAGGTTATGTCGAAAGCGCCGCAGTCGGCCTGCTCGCCGCCCGCTTCGCCACCGCAGAGCTTCGCGGCGACCGGCTGCCGGCCCCTCCGCCCGAGACGGCGCTCGGTGCGATCCTCGCCCACATCACCGGCGGCGCCGATGCGGACACCTTCCAGCCGATGAACGTCAACTTCGGCCTAATGCAGCCCCTTCCCGGCCGCGCGAAAAAAGCGGACCGGAAGAAGGCCTATACCGACAGGGCACGCACCGCCCTCGGCGAGTGGCTGGAGAGCGTCCGGACACCCGAACCCGCTTAGTCGTCGTTACCGTCACTCGGTTGCGCTGCGGCATAGGTGCGGCCGCAGCTGCACGTCTTGTGTTTGGGCGGGGGCGGCGCGGTGGTTGCGAGCTCCGCCTCGGTCAGCCAGCCCTTGCGGCCGTGGTCGGCGCCGTTGAATTTATCGATCCCCTTCGCCGCATATTCCTGAAAGGACAGCGCGCCATTGTGGTCGAGGTCGAGCTTGTCGAAGTTTTTCCGGCGGGCCGCCAGGTACTCGTCAGCCTGGACCTTTCCGTCCTTGTTCTTGTCGTACCTGCTGAAACGCTTCTCGGCCCGGCTTTGCGGCGTTGCCTCCGGCGCTTCCAGCGGCTGCTGCGAGACCATCGACGCGCTGTACGTCCTGGCGGCAGGCGGAGGCGGCAAGCCCGGCCGCTCACTCGCGCGTGACTGCCAGATCAGGAATGCACCGCTGAGGAGAAGGAACGCGGACGCGGCGCCCGCTAGAAAACGCAACATGCAAATCTCCCACTTAAGGAGATTCGGCACACCCACTCCCTCCGAAACGGAGCGGCGACTGTCAACTAGAGCCGCGGCAGTCGGCCGGAAAAGCGATGGCGAAGCATCGCCGCGGCGCGGCCCGGCGTGCCCTCCCGCTCCAACGGCTCCCCGCGTTTGCAGTCCCGCATCGAAACCACGGTCAGCATGGACAGCGGGCGAAGCGGGCCCGGAAATCGAGCGCCGGCCAGGCCCCGCGCGAAGGAGCGCGCCTGGGTGAGCAGCATCGCGCGCGAGGCCGGGTCGCTGCAATGCCGCGCCGCATCGACCAGCGCCCACAATCCGCCGGCGCCCTGGATCCGTTCATCCGCGCGCCCAAGCACGCGCGCTCCCAATCCGAACAGCAGATTTCCCCGAAACCAGATCGCCTCGCTCGTCTGCACCGTCCATGGAAATGGATCGAAGAGGCGAAGCCAACCGCTTTCGAGCGCCGCAAGTTCGCGACCCGTGACCTTTCGTGGAACCAACTCACGCGCGACCTGCTGCAGCCTCGGCTCGGCGGGAGCCTCGGCCCCGTCGTCGAGGTCTTCCAGCCGCTCGCGCCACCAGGCGAGGCGGATCGGGCCAAGCATCGGCTCTTTCGTGGTGCGTACCACGTCCCCCATTGCCCGGTCGATCGCGAACAGGGCCGCGACCGCGCCGCGGTGCGGCAAAGGAACGTAAGTCAGCGCCAGTCCTATGTCGGCGCCGAGCACAAGCCTAACGGTAGGTGACGGCCTTCACCGCCTCGACCACGTCCGATGCCTTGATCAGCGCCAGCTTCTCGAGGTTCGCCGCATAGGGCAGCGGGACGTCGACATCGGTCACCCGAAGCACCGGCGCATCAAGGTCGTCGAAGCCCTCGGTCATTGCGATCGCGATAATTTCCGAGCTGATCGAGCAGGTCGGCCAGCCTTCCTCGACGATGACCATGCGGTTGGTGCGCTTGAGGCTTTCGAGCACCGTTGCCTTGTCGAGCGGGCGCAGCGTCCGGAGGTCGATTACTTCGGCGCTGATCCCCTGCCCCATTAGCTCCTGCGCCGCTTCGAGCGCGACGCCGACGCCGATCGAATAAGTGACGACCGTGACGTCCTTGCCAGGCCGAACGATCCGCGCCTTGCCGATCGGGAGCACATAATCGTCCATCTGCGGCACGTCGAAATGCTGTCCGTAAAGCAGCTCGTTCTCCAGGAAGACCACGGGGTCTGGGCTTCGGATCGCCGCCTTGAGCAGGCCCTTGGCGTCCGCCGCGCTGTACGGGCAGATCACGATCAGACCTGGCACGTGCGCATACCAGCTCGCGTAATTCTGGCTATGCTGCGCGGCCACGCGCGCCGCCGCGCCGTTCGGTCCGCGGAACACGACCGGGCAGCGCATCTGTCCGCCGGACATGTAATTGGTCTTCGCCGCCGAATTGATGATGTGGTCGATCGCCTGCATCGCGAAATTGAAGGTCATGAACTCGACGATCGGTCGAAGCCCGCCCATCGCGGCGCCCGTACCGAGCCCGGCAAAGCCATATTCGGTGATCGGCGTGTCGACGACGCGCCTCGGGCCGAACTCATCGAGCAGGCCCTGCGTCACCTTGTAGGCGCCCTGATATTCGGCGACTTCCTCGCCCATCACGAACACCCGCTCGTCAGATCGCATTTCCTCGGCCATCGCATCGCGGAGCGCCTCGCGGACGGTTATGCTGACGAGCGGCGTCCCTTCCGGAACCTCGGGCTCGTCGTGCGTCCCGGCGACATCGGCGACGAGGTCGCGCGCGGCCGTCTCAAACACATGCGGCGTCGGCGTCGCTTCGTCCTGCTGCGACGCAGGTTCGGGTACTGACGGAGTCTCAGTGGATGCCGGTTTGGGCTG
>DATCJM010000168.1:0-1577 GCA_036562805.1 Sphingomicrobium sp. | reverse complement strand
GCGCCTCTCTCGCGACGACAAAGTTTTCGGCTAAGGCGGATAAAGCATGCGCTGGGCAGACGGTTTCATCGCGGTCGATTGGGGGACCACCAACCGCCGCGCTTATTCGATCGGTCCCGACGGAAAGCAGTCGGACGAATTCGAGGACGCGAAGGGCATCTTGTCGATCCCGAGCGGCGGATTCCCGGCGGCGATCGCCGAGATTCGCGAGCGCCTCGGCGACAAGCGGCTGCTGCTCGCCGGGATGGTCGGGTCGAACCGGGGCTGGAAGGAAGCGCCGTACGTCGCGTGCCCCGCCGGGATCGACGAGCTGGCCGCGAAACTGGTCTGGGCGGGCGAGCGCGAGGCGATCGTGCCGGGTGTCTCCTACATCGGCGAGGGCCGCGCGGACGTGATGCGCGGCGAGGAAGTCCAGCTGCTCGGCGCCGCGGCGGCCGGGCTCGTGGGTCCCAATGCGCTCGTCTGCCATCCCGGCACGCACAACAAATGGGCATCGCTCAACCAGGGGCGGATCCACGATTTCCGGACCGTGATGACGGGCGAGCTGTTCAGCCTGCTCAAGGAGCACAGCATTCTCGCCGATCTGCTCGGCGGGGCGGTCGATGCCAACGACGTGTTCAAGGGCGCCGCGCGCCACGCGATCTTCAACGAATCACTGCCCGCCGAGCTGTTCTCGATCCGCGCGAGCGTGCTGCTGGGCCAGATGAAGAAGGAGGACGCCGCATCTTTTGCGAGCGGGCTCCTGATCGGGACCGACGTTCGGATCGGGCTTTCGGTGCCGACCGGCGCCGAGGTGGTCGTCATGGGCCGCCCCGAGCTGACCCGCCTTTATGTGGCGGCGCTGGGGCAGGCGAACCGCGGCACCATCGAGCTCGACGGTGAACAATGCTTCCTCGCGGGCATTCATGAGATCGCGAAGAGGATCTGACGTGAGCGCCAAGCTATTGCTGCACCGCTATCTCGACCAGTGCCCGCTGGTCGCGATCCTGCGCGGGATTGGGCCGGAGGACGCGCAAGCGGTCGCCGATGCGGTCTACGAGGGCGGCATCCGGATTATCGAGATTCCGTTGAATTCGCCCGATCCGCTGCGGAGCATCGAATTGCTCGCCGGAAGCTTCGGCGAACGTGCGCTGGTCGGCGCCGGCACGGTCCTCGATCCGACGGACGTCGCGCGCGTTCGCGATGCGGGCGGGCGCCTGGTCGTTTCACCGGACACCAATAGTGCGGTGATTAGCGCGACCGCCGCGGCGGGAATGGTCTCCTGCCCGGCATTCTTCACGCCGACCGAAGCATTCACCGCACTCCGATCGGGAGCGACCGCGCTCAAGCTTTTCCCCGCAGAAGCCGCGGCTCCTGCGGTGCTGAAGGCCCAGCTCGCAATCCTTCCGAAAGACCTGACGGTGCTGATCGTCGGCGGGATCAAGCCCGATAATATGCGGCCGTGGCTCGACGCGGGCGCGGCCGGCTTCGGGCTCGGCTCCGGCCTCTACAAGCCGGGACAGTCCGCGGCCGACACGCTCGAAAAGGCGCGCGCCTATGTCGCGGGCGTGCGCGGATGAGGCCGATCAAGATCGCGA
>DATCJM010000146.1:0-2222 GCA_036562805.1 Sphingomicrobium sp. | reverse complement strand
GACGCCGCGCGCTTAAGCCGCCGTGGTGTCGATCCCGAGGCCGCCAAGCTTGCGATAGAGTGTCGAGCGGCCGATGCCGAGGCGGCGCGCGACCTCGCTCATGCGGCCGCGGTAATGGCCGATCGCGAGGCGGATGATGTCGGCTTCGATTTCTTCGAGCGGGCGGAGATGCCCGTCGGAAGTGTAGAGCGTCACGCCCGGCGCGCCGGCGATCACTTCCTCGCTTCGCGCTTGGCTTAGCTTCGGCGCGAAATCGGTGCGGCGGTTGGTGAATCGTGACTGGACCGCGATGTGCGGGAAATGCTCGGCCGTAAGGGACCGGCCGTCGCATTGCAGCGCGGCGCGGAACAGCACGCCCGAAAGCTGGCGGACATTGCCCGGCCAGCCGTAGCGCATCAGTACTGCCAGAGCGTCGTCGCCGATCGACAGGGGTTTGATGCCCGCCTGCTCGGCCACCCGCGTCAAAAGGTGCCGGACAAGCGCCGGAATGTCGCTGCTCCGTTCGCGCAGTGGCGGTAGCGCCACGGTAGTTCCGCTGATGCGCTCTGCGAGGCCCGAATTGAAATCGTCAGGAAGCGGCCGGCTGCTCGTGGCCACGACCCGGACGTCGACCGAATAGCTGCCATTGAGGCCGACCGGCCGCACCTCGCCGGTCGCGAGCACGCGGTCGAGGAGTTCCTGCGTCTCCGCCGGTAGCGCGGTGATCTCGTCGAGGATCAACGTGCCGCCGTCTGCTTGCACCAGCTTTCCGCTCTTCGACGAGAAGGCGCCGGCGAACGCTCCCTTCTCGTGACCGAACAGCTCGCTGTCGACGATGTTCTCAGGGATCGCCTTGCAATCGAGCGTCAGCAGCGGGCCCTTGGCGCGCAAGCTGGCGGCATGAATGGCGCGCGCCACGGTTTCCTTGCCGGTACCGGGTTCACCGAGAATGAGGACAGGGAGGCGGTTGCGTGCCGACTTGGCAGCGACGGCAAGCGCGGTGCGAAATTCGGGAGCTGCGCCGACCAACTGCTCGAGCTCCAGCGGCGGGGCCAGCTTCTCGGAAACGGGCGCAAGCTCACCGGATGCTCGCCGGCGGTCGGCGTTGGCGGCCAGCGCTTCGAGGAGACGCTCCGCGGCGACCGGCCGAACCAGGAAATCGGACGCGCCGGCGCGCATCGCTTCGACTGCGCTTGAGACGGTTTCCCCATGCGACAGGACGATTACCGGCAGATTGGCGCGATGCTCGCGAAGGGCTTCGATCAGTCCCGGACCTTGCTCGCTGTCCCACTCGCCGAAGATCGCGGCCTGGACCTCGCGGCCGTGCGGCCCCTGTAGGAGGGCAATCGCAAGCTCTTCGTCGGCGGCCCCGACGACACTCCAGCCGGCACGAGCGGCGATCGCCGAGATCAGCCGGCGCTCGTCGGCGTCGGCGTCGAGAAGCAAGAGCGAACGAGTTGGTTCTTCGCGCATTTTCCGCCTTTCGCGCCCCAGCCTAGGCGCCAATCGGTAAAGGTCGGCTTAAGGAGCGGCTGACGGGGCTTGGGCAGCGCCGTTCGGCTTGTTATGGACGCCCCCAATCAGGTTTGCCGCTAGAGGGGTTTATTGATGGCCGAGGAAGAGCCGCTTCTTGTAAGTCCGCCGACGCAGGACGTCGCGATCCACGTCCGCGACTATGAGCGCTTCACCAAGATGTTCAAATGGGGCGCGATTGTCTGCGGCTTGATCGGCCTGATCTCGCTGTTCATCATCAAGGCCTATTGGTAGCGACGGCTAGTGAAGATCGCCGTCCTCAAGGAAGCGGCCGGCGAGACGCGCTGCGCCGCATCGCCGGAGACCGTGAAAAAGTTTCTCGGGCTCGGAGCCGAAGTCGCTGTGGAGGCCGGCGCGGGCAAGGGCGCTTCGATTCGCGATTCCGACTTCGAGGAAGCCGGCGCGACGGTCGGCAGCCGCAAGGACGTCCTGACGGGCGCCGGCATTATCCTGAGCATCAACGGGTCCGATCCCGCGTCGCTCTCCGGCGCGGAAAAGGGCGCAATACTCGTGGGTGGCCTGGATCCGCTTCGGCAGCGCGAACGGATCGACGGCTATGCGGCCGCAGCGCTGGACGCGCTGGCGATGGAATGGATGCCACGCATCACGCGTGCCCAGTCGATGGACATTCTCTCGTCGCAGTCGAACCTGGCTGGCTACAAGGCGGTTGTCGACGCCGCCTCCGCTTTTGGCCGCGCCTTTCCCATGAT
>DATCJM010000107.1:0-5370 GCA_036562805.1 Sphingomicrobium sp. | reverse complement strand
AACATCATCGTGCGCCAGCGCGGCACGAAGTGGCACCCAGGCGACAACGTCGGCCTGGGCAAGGACCATACGCTCTTCGCTCTTACGGACGGTTGCGTTGCGTTCCGAGACGGCAAGCTCGGCCGTAAATATGTGCATATCATGCCGGCATTTACGGAAAGCGCGAAATAGGAACGGTCAGAAAGGGACCGTTCCCACAAGGGGGCGGCCCGGACGAGATCTGACGATCGAGACCAGAAGGGAGAAGAGGGAAGCCCCCTCTCCTCCCTTCTTTCGTTTCTGAAGGGACCAATTCTTCTCCCGAAATTGTCACCGGGCGCTCGCAGGCGGCCGAACGGGAGAAGAATGATGTTCGCGAGAACGCCAAGATTGCTGCTGAGGCCGGGCTTCCCGGAAGATGCGCCGGCGCTTGCCGGCGCCATCGGCGACGAGGCGATCGTTCGAAATCTCGCGGTCGTCCCGTGGCCCTATACGCTGCGCGACGCGGAGGCGTATCTCGCATCGCCGAAGGACCCGGTGCTTCCGTCCTTCCTGATTTTCGAGCGGACCGATGCAGCGCCACGGCTCGTCGGCTCATGCGGGCTTGGCAGGCGACCGTCGGGCGCCGTGGAGCTCGGCTATTGGATCGGACGAGCGTCCTGGGGCCGCGGCTTCGCAACCGAAGCAGGGCGTGCCCTGATCGCGATCGCCGAGTCACTGGGTCTGGCGCGTCTTGAGGCGTCGCACTTCATCGACAATCCGGCTTCAGCCAGGGTCCTCGATAAGCTTGGCTTCGAACCCACAGGCCTGGTTGCGCCGCGAATGAATTGCGCGCGCGGCGAGGAGGTGCCCGCGCGGCTGATGCGGCTGCGTCTGGGCGCCAGCGCAGTCGCGAAGGAGGAGGCGCTGGCGGCCTAGACCGCGCGCCTCACCTTGCGCTTCGGCTGTTCGCCCGAACCGGCTGCCGGATAAGCCGCAAGCAGGTGGCGATCATCCTCCTTCCATGGATGAAACCCGGGCAGGAAGAACTTGAACCAGGCGCCGGCGATCTTGCGAAACATGCCGGGCCGCACCCAGAGATAGGTGAGCAGCAGGCGCCAAGCGCGAAAGCCCTTGACGCCATCCTGGCGCATCAGCTCGAGTGCGCCGGCCGTGCGGTCGACGAGGAAGTTGCGTGTAACCAGCAGCATCACCCGCGCCTTCAGCTTCCAGCGCTTGAACCGCGGCCACTGGCGCGTAGCATGGAGCCAGGTGTCGTAAGCGACGCCCTTATGCTCGATCTCCTCGACCGCGTGCCAGCGCCACAGGTCCGCCGTTTCCTTGTCCGCGCCGGCCAGATGTCGAGGGTCAGCCAGTAGCTCGTGCGCGAGGATCGCGGTGAAATGCTCGAGCGCCATAGTCGCGGCAAGGCTCACGATCGGCGGCCGGCCTTTGGTGATGGCGAGACGCTCCTCAACTCTCCGCTCGAGCTTGGCGAGATCGTAGCCGGCATCCGCCGCACGCTTGTTGAACGCGTCATGTTCGCGGCTGTGGATGGCTTCCTGGGTGGTGAAGCCCTTGATCTCCGCGGCGAGCTTGGGCGGGGCCGAATCGCGGAACGTGCGAACGCTTTCGACGAAGAATGCCTCGCCCTTGGGAAAGGTCGTCGACAGCGCATTGTAGATAGCAGTCGCTTCGACGCGTCCACCGTGCCAAAGACGGGGCGTGGCGGCCTCCCGGCCGAAGCGACGGTCGCGCGGCGTGATGCTGAGCTCCGCCGGTGTCGGAAGGGTGAGCGCGTTCACAGGGGCAACATAGGCTAACTTACACACGTGTCAATAAGACGCAAACGACTGAGCCCGGAACAGAGCCGCTCGGCCGCGATCGATGCCGCGCGCAGGCTGCTTCTCGCGCATGGTCCGCAGGCGGTCACGCTGAAAGCCGTTGCCGCGGAGGTAGGCCGCACCCACGCCAATCTGCTCCATCATTTCGGTTCGGCCGCCGGCCTTCAAGGCGAGCTTGCACGCTCCATCGCCGATTCGGTGACGTCCAGCATCGCCGAGACCGTCTCGCGCGCGCGTGCCGGCGAGGCCGACGCACTCGAGATCGTCGATCGCACCTTCGACGTCTTCGACCGTGAAGGAGCGGGCGCGCTCGCCGCCTGGATGATCCTCACTGGCAATCGTGACGCGCTCAATCCGATCCTCGATTCGATCCGCAGCCTCGTTGCCCAGTTGACCGTCGGATACGAAGACCACCACGTCGCCGAAAGCACGCTTGCGCTGGTGCTGAGCGCACTTGGTGATTCGCTGCTTGGCGCGCCGATCGCCGAAAGCCTCGGATTGCCGCGCAATGCCGCGCGCGAGCTGGCCGCCGAGCGTCTCCGGCAACGGCTCGAGCAGGGGCAGCCGCGCGGCTGATGGCGCGGTCGCGCAAACAGCCGCATCATAAGGGCCTTGCCGGCCGCTCGATTGCCGCGATCGAAGGGTTTGGCGCCGAGTTCGGACCTGGCGTCATCACCGGTGCAGCCGACGACGACCCGAGCGGCATCGCTACCTATTCCCAGGCCGGCGCCCAGTTCGGCTACGGCCTCCTGTGGACGCAGCTGCTGACATATCCGCTCATGGTCGCAGTGCAGCTCGTAAGCGCGCACGTCGGCCGCGTGACGGGCGCGGGCCTCGCCAAGACCTTCACGCGCTATTTCCCGCGCTGGCTCGTCGCGCTGCTTGTCGGGCTGCTCGTTGTAGCCAACGTCTTCAATATCGGGGCGGATCTTTCGGCCATGGCGTCCGTCTCGGGCCTGATGGTGGGCGGCGGCGATCACCTCTTCGTCGTCGCTTTTGCGCTGGTTTCGGTCCTCCTCCAGCTTTTCATCCCCTATCAGCAATATGCGAACGTCCTGAAGGTTCTGACGTTCAGCCTGTTCGCTTATGTCGGCGTGTTGTTTCTCGTGCATGTCGACTGGCCGCAGGCGCTGCTTCGGCTGGTCTGGCCGCCTAAGCTGGGCAAGGACGCCCTCCTTACGGTCGTTGCGTTGTTCGGAACGACGATCAGCCCTTATCTTTTCTTCTGGCAAAGCTCCCAGGAGGCCGAGGAAGTCGCGACGACGAATGCGCGGCCGCTCGCCAAGCAGCCTCGCGCCGCTCGGAAGCAATTCCGGCGCATGCGGGTCGACACGCTCGTCGGCATGGCATTTTCCGAAATCATTTCGATCGTCATTATCATAGCGACCGCGGCAACGCTGAACGCCAAGGGTCAGACCGATATCCAAAGCGCGTCTCAGGCGGCCGAGGCGCTGAAACCTGTTGCGGGCCATTTCGCGTTCGGCCTCTTCACCTTAGGCATCATCGGCACGGGGCTGCTCGCCGTGCCGGTACTCGCCGGTTCAGCCGCCTTCGCCGTCAGCGAGGCGCGCGGCTGGAAGGCGGGGCTCGAATACAAGCCGCAACAAGCGGTCCGATTCTACGCGATCATCGTCGCCGCGACATTGATTGGCGTCGCCCTCGACTGGTCGGGGCTGAACCCGATGAAGGCGCTGTTCTTCAGCGCCGTCTTCAACGGCGTTGCAGCAGCGCCAATCATGGCTGCGCTGATGATCGTCACGCACAAGCCGGAGATCATGGGCCGCTTTACCGAGCGCGCGCCGCTATTGATCTTGGGCTGGGCCGCGACGGTGATCATGGCCGGCGCATCCATCGCGATGTTCATCGGCGAGCTTAGCTGAGGGCACCAATATCGTTGCACGCGCGTTGCGTGCTCGTGCGTAAGTTTTTCAATCTCTGCGCGACGAAGATCGCGACTGCCGCGGGCCAGCCGATGACCTTCATCACGGCGCTCGGCATCATCATCGTGTGGGCCGTCACCGGCCCGATGTTCCACTATTCGGACACGTGGCAGCTGATCATCAACACGGGCACGACGATCGTCACGTTCCTGATGGTGTTCCTAATTCAGAACAGCCAGAATCGAGATGCTGCGGCAATGCAGGCAAAGCTCGATGAGCTTTTGAGGGCGGTCGACAAGGCGCGCGAGAAGTTCATTGGCATCGAGCATCTCACTGACCAGCAGATCGAGTTGATCCGGAGCGCTCTTGAACGTTACGCAAAGGACGCCGACAACAAGGATGAAACCGCGGACGACACGGTCGACCGCCTTCTCAAGCGATTCTAGTCAGTTGGTTCGCTTCGCGGATTGCTGCAGTTTCTGATCGGCTTCGTCGATCGCGCGCAGAAGCTCATTGAAATGGGGTGCTTCCTCGACCGGCCAGATACGGTCGAACGTCGGTCCAAGCGACTCGACTTCACGCCTTGTGAGCAGGCCAACGGCGACAATTCGATCCGGCATGGCTTTGGCTCATTCGACCTAATCCACGTCAAGAACGCCCGGAAACCATTGAAGTGCCTGTAGTTTCGGGCTTGCATCGTTGAGCGGGCCTGGAGCAGCGTCCACCGGTGGCTTTGCAATGCTCTTGGCCACGGGGCCGCCGCACGCCACATTCGTCCGACAATGCCCTCCGTTTCACCGCAATGGCAGCATCTCGCCCTGTATGCGCTCGCGGCCGCTTTCATCATCATGATGGTGCAGCGCATTCCGGTGGTCGGGCGCATCTTCCGGTTCGCGATCTCCCTCGGCCTGTTCGCGTTCCTGATCTTCATTCTGCTTCAGCAGGCGCCCTACCAGCCCGAATTGTCGCGCCTGACGAGCAGCCTCGGCCTCGACGATCAAACGGTCGCGGGGAAAGAGCTGCGCGTTCATATGGCGCCAGATGGCCATTTCTGGGTGGTCGCCTCGATCAATGGCATCGACCGGCGGATGCTCGTCGATAGCGGGGCGACCATCACTGCGATTTCTGAAGACACCGCCCGCGCCGCCCATATCGATACCGGGACCGGCCTCACGCCCGTCATGTTGCACACGGCCAACGGTGTCGCGAGAGCGCGCACGGGCTCGATCAACGAGCTCAGGGTTGGGAACATCGTCGCCCGCAACCTCAAGATCGTCAGCGCGCCAGGCCTCGGGTCGCTCGACGTGCTCGGCATGAATTTCCTGTCGAAGCTCGAATCGTGGCGGGTTCAGGGAAACACGCTGGTCCTCGTCCCCCATCACCCCCAAGCAAGAGCGGCCTAACTTTCCCTCTTGGCCGGCTTCGCGGAACCGGCCGCGATGCATTTCCACGACCAGGCCAAGATCTTCATACGCTCGGGCGCTGGCGGGCCAGGGGCAGTCTCGTTCCGGCGCGAGAAGTTCGTCGAGTTCGGCGGACCGGACGGCGGCGATGGCGGCAAGGGCGCAGACATCATCTTTGAAGCGGTCGCTGGCCTCAATACGCTGATCGACTTCCGTTATACCCAGCACTTCCGCGCTCCGCGCGGCAAAGGGGGCTCAGGCTCGAACCGAACCGGTGCCGGCGGC